>JAHIYL010000168.1 GCA_018815145.1 Nanobdellota archaeon
AGTTTTTAATTCTGAGAGTTCCATTGTTTATCACCTTATTTTGGATTGGTTACTATAATAAGGTGATGGGAGAATAAACATTTTCCCATCTTTTTCTAAAAAACTCTATAGAGGAGAAGAAATTTCAATCGGAACTACTGAGGCTATTGAGTTATAGTACAAAAACTAAAAATGCCAGGAGGGATATTTCAAAGTTGTTAACAGAATAACAGTTCTTTTTTTTACAGTTGGTAGAATGGCAAGTAATTCACATAAAACGTAGAATTCTCATCACATATAACTGCATCCCTTGATATCTCTCTGTACTATTATCTCATCAGGATTCATATAGTTCAGGCTGAGCCTGCCTTTTGGATCAGAAAAATCAGATATATAGGAATCATAAAGCTTCAGCTCCCTTATCTTATTGATCTGCGGGTCAACGTCAAAACAGCGGACAGAATTGCCGACATCTAGCATGTTGAACAGGCAGTTATTGACACCTGCATTATTGAGCACAAAATAGAATTCATCACGCTTGTAGAAATGGGTTGTCATGAAATGATAATGCGACTGGACAAACACCTTCTGCCTGAGCTTTCCTTTGATCTCCTGTATCAATGCCCTGACAGCAGCACTTCCGGGCCTGAAAGTGAAGGGTTCCTTTGTCACTCTTCCTTCGACAGGATTATAGAGTATCAGCCGATTTGAATAGGAGAATTGTCTTTTTATTGAATCAATCATGTCGCGGGTCAGTTTTTCCTGTAGTTCAGATGCTGAATCAGTCGGTATGGAAGAAGAATTCAACCCTGATATACCAGCTAAGATTGTTTCTTTATCGAGTATTGCTCTACCGCCAAGATACCTGAATTTAGGGCCCTCAAGCTTTTTTAGCTTTTCTTTGAAATTATTATATACTGTCCTATAGTCTGTGAGGAGCACAGCTTTTCTGATTAGGTCGCTGGAGCAGTCAAGCAAAAAAGGAAGCTCTTTTAGGACGTGATAATGGATAGGTGATTCATTCACACCCAGATTAAAGAATGTCTTCTTTACTTCAGAGAAACGAGTGAGGAAGTCAATGACTGAATCATACCGTTCATTCATATATGTGCAGATGGCTTTGCCCAGCTCCAGTTCATGTTCTTCTGTGACAAGGCTTCCTTCTTTGTATAAGTTTACAATTTCGATTATCTTTGCAGCTGACAGAGGTGCAACCTTTTTCAATATTTCAGTCTTGTTGAGAGTAGCATGAAAATCTGCTTTATTGAACTTGAAACCATATCCCGGCTTTATTTCATTTATACCAAGGACATCACCATTTATCATGATACTGTCAATTTTTACTCTGAGGATAAGTTTTTTAATATACTCCAGAATAAAGGAAAGATTTTCAGGACTATGTGTATCTGAGATTATTATCTGCCTCATCTTCGATAAATGCACCCCTTATATTAAGAATATTGTTGGGCTAGTATAAATAATTTTTGGGAAACAGATTGTTTTCATCACCAGAAAATCCCTAGTCAATCATAGAGCCTATAATAATCGGCACTGGCCTTCTGTATACTTGATTGATATCAATGGTAATATTGTTTATAGGCATATTGGTGAAGGAGCATACGCAGAGACTGAAGATGAGATTGAAAGGTTATTGGAAGAGAGGAATTTGTAGTCCTTTGAAAAATAGTTCGAAACATAAATTCTTGAATATTTTTTACTAAAAAGTGATTAAAATAGAAAGTTTTAAATATAATTTTCTTATTTAAGTCTCAAAATGGGATTTCAGAATCTAGAGGCACTGCTTAAGCATGCTGAATTAGGTAGGCAGGTACAAATTGGACCAGGAGCAGCAGTTTGGCCCATTTATTCCGCAAGAGGGACTGACTTATGTGTTGTCACATGGAGGGATGCCTTAAAAAAAGGTTTAGTACAAATTAATACAAAAGGAGGAAGTATTGGAGATGCCAGTGTTACAAATAAAAGTAACAAACCAATATTGATGCCTGCTGGAATTGAGATTTCTCCTGTCACACATGGTCAGCAAGAAAGAGTAACTGCATCCAGCCATGTTATTGAAGCAGGTCAAACAGCAGATATATCATCACTTAGATGCGGACAAGCATCAGCAGGTATATCGCAAACAAAACTGGCAACTAATAGATCACTAGCTGTTTTTCCATCCGCCCGAGCGGCAGCAAGTAATCAGGAAGATTTATGGAGTTATATAAGACAAGTGGGCGAATTAGGAGTGTTTGACGATATAAAAGCAAGAGAAAGTCTTGCAGCTTTGTTGGGTGAACAGAATGGAATAAGAGGCTTTTTGGCACAATATTTGCCACAAATTAGAACAAACTACGCTAAACAAGCAGGTAATTTTGCCAGAAATTTAGCAAAAATTCCAAAACGACTGGGAGTGAATTCAATTCTAAGTCATCTTGTAGTATATCTTGATCCACTTAATGGAACACTTGATGCATTTATTGAAGGATATGGAAATTCTGGTATGTATGTGGCTGAAAGACAGGGTCTAAACACAGGGCTAGGCGGACAGGCGACAATTTCTCAGGCAAAAGCTTTAGATAGGAATATAAATGTAGGATTTGAAGTAACTGAACAAAAGGCAATAGAAGTTATTGCAGCATTTAAAAGAGGAGATTTAAGCCAACCAAATCTGATGCCAGAGGTAGATTATGGTGTATCAGTTAATACAACCAATTATGGACAGAATGTGGTCCATTTTGATGGATCAGCAAGGGAAATTCTCAAATAAATTTATTTCATATTTTTTAGATACTCATCAATACTCTTTGCAGCAATCTTTCCTTCTCCCATGGCACGTATGACAGTTGCACCGCCTGAGATGATGTCTCCGCCGGCATAGACGCCCTCAATATTTGTCTTACCGTTTTCATCAACAATTATCTCGCCCCATTTTCCAAAGTTCAATTCCTTTGTTGTCCGTTCAAGAATCGGATTAGGCGATTGGCCGATGGCGACAATTATTTCATCGCATTCCATCTCCTCTTCACTGCCATCAATAGGAACCGGCCTTCTCCTGCCAGATGAATCAGGTTCCCCTAGTTCCATATTGATGAACTTGATCTTCTCCACTTTTGTCTCACCAAAAATTTTAACAGGCGCTGCAAGGAATTTGAACACTATGCCTTCATCTTTTGCATGATGGACTTCTTCAACTCTTGCAGGAAGCTCTTTTTCAGTCCTCCTGTACATGATTGTGACGTGTCCGCCAAGCCTTTTTGCGACCCTCGCTGCATCCATAGCAACATTCCCCCCACCCACAACCACAACCTTTTGGCCTCTTTTTATCGGTGTGTCATAATCAGGTGAATATGCTTTCATAAGATTGACACGTGTAAGGAATTCATTTGCAGAATAAACTCCTATGAGGTCTTCTCCGGGTACATGCATGAACCTAGGTACACCGGCGCCTGTGCCGATGAATACTGCGTCAAATTCTTTTTTCAGTTCATCGATTGTGTGCAGGCTCCCTACAAGTGCATTCAGCTTTATCTCAACACCTAGATCCCTGATGAAGCGCACTTCTTTATCAACAATATTTTTTGGCAGCCTGAATTCAGGTATGCCGTACACAAGTACTCCGCCTGTCTTGTGCAGAGCCTCAAAAACAGTTACATTGTATCCCTTAAGACCAAGTTCAGCTGCGACAGTCAGGCCGGCCGGCCCTCCTCCTACAACAGCGATTCTTTTGCCATTTTTCTTAATTTTTGGGACCGGTTTCTCTTTTTCATTGTCTGCTGCAAATCTCTCCAGATATCCTATTGCAATGGGCTGGCCAGTGCGGGCAAGAACGCACTTTTCTTCACACTGTGTCTCCTGCGGACACACTCTTCCGCAGATGCCGGGAAGAAAATTTTTCTCCTTTATCTTATCTATTGCTTCCTGGTCTTTTCCCTGTTTCAATAGTCCTATGAATTCTTTTATTGGTACATTGACTGGGCATCCCTTTTCGCACATAGGTACTTTGCATTGCAGGCATCTGTCAGCTTCTTCTTTTGCAAGTTCCGGTGTGAGCCCCTGGTTCACTTCCCTGAAATTTTTGTTTCTTTCTTCTGCAGCCTGTTCAGGCATCTTCACTCTCTTGGCAATCGGCATTTGTGCTCCTCCTCTGAATATGCTTTGGACCTGTTCAGCAATGAATCCCAATCCACTTCCTGGCCTATGAATTCAGGCCCGTCAACGCATGCAAACTTCACTTTTCCGGCAACATTTACCCTGCAGCCGCCGCACATGCCCATGCCATCTACCATTATTGGGTTCAGGCTGACAACAGTAGGAATATCTCCTGCTGCAAGTGTGACGAATTTCATCATGATCATAGGCCCTATTGCAAC
>JAHIYL010000169.1 GCA_018815145.1 Nanobdellota archaeon
TCACCTTATTTTGGATTGGTTACTATAATAAGGTGATGGGAGAATAAACATTTTCCCATCTTTTTCTAAAAAACTCTATAGAGGAGAAGAAATTTCAATCGGAACTACTGAAGAAGTACGTATAATCATAATTTTGGTCTTCAGGTTTAATCTCAAACTTTAGTTTAAGGTATTCATCTGTTTCCAATATTTCATAAGATTTATCTGTTATTAGAACATATGAGTTGTCTGATGCAGGGATATCAACTAGTTCTAAGGGACTTTCTTTTGAATAGTCAATTCTAATCATATCATATACGAAGGTTCCTGACTGAAATATTCTGAGTTTTTTACCCTTAAGTTCTTTTGAATCTAAATATATGGTAGAATATTTTATTGGTCCTGTATGGAGGTTATATGCATCTCTTTTACTATATGTTTTCCATTGGTTGCCTTCTTGATATTTTATTAATATTCTGTAATAATCTGATATTTTATATGTTTCAAGTACAAAATCAGAGATATATGGAATTTTTATTCCTAACAAAATAAAAATATTATATTTATCCACTATGTTTTGGAAGTCTTCTAATGAATTAGCATATTCATTTTTCGAACTGAATTTGACAATTAAATTTGAATTTTGTTCTTCCATGTTATTTGGTAATGTAAGTTCCATATATCCTAGTTCATAATCTTTTTGTCCCCAAGCATTTTTTCCAATTTCAGATTTATCTATTATTACATCATAATCAAGTCCCCCAAATATGGTGTCTCTGGTAAATCTATCTACTTTTGCGTCAGCTTTAGAAATCATATATGTACAATCTTTATTCTCATGATCAATACAAGTTATCGGTTCACCAGATTCGACAATAGTGATTCTATTATCTGGTCCTGCCATAACATCTGTACCTTTTTTATGTTTGACTTGGATTAAATTGATTTCATCAATAAATGATAATTCGTCTTTATGTTCATATAGCATGATTTCACCAATGTCAGGATCAAAATGAGTAAGTTCATTAAGGAATGGTTCACTTACAAATTCAAAATGTTGTGAAACAATAGTATCACCTTCAAGTTTGTAGCCTTTCTTAGTGAGGGAATATACGTAAGGGCAAGTGGTTGAATCAGGAGATACAGGGATTTTTTCATCTTTTAGAGTGCAAAGGATTTCCTGGGTTACTGCAGGATTGCTTGAATCTACTTCAATATATGACCAAATTCCATTGAATGTGCGTGATTCACAGCAGACTCTGTCGATGGGATAACTCCTATGAATTTCCTCCATGTCTTCACCCTTAAAAAATTCAGAAGGATCAGTAGTAATCCCATCAGCTAAGAGAGAATCAACCAGTGCATTTTTGTCTATCCCATCATGATAACTGTTCATATTATTCCAGAGCTGTTTTCTTTCCAGGTTTTTGATTATTTCAGATTTAATATTTGCTTTGTCAGATTCTTCATATTTCTCAAACATACAGAGAGCAAGTTTGCTTATACTGTACCAGAACTGAGTATCGTATTCAGTTGGATCATGGTTACTGAAGATATCCTGTATGGAAAACGCATCAAAAGAAGTCCCTTCTCTGTTTGTCATCTTACACCTTGTTTCAGACTCTCCTTCAATGACGGGAGGAGCATTGGATATGTCAGTAACAGTTTGACAGTCAACATAAGATATTGTTTTTGGGCAGCAGATCAGGGGAGAATCATATGGGCAATTTCCTGGTCCATAGGGAAAAGCTTCACATTCATTTGATAATTTGCAATTTCCTTGAAACCCTGACCATTCACAATCACTATTGTATTCAGGTCCTTTTTCATAGGTACCGCACTCATCACAGTCAAAAGTGTTGACACATAGCAAGTATTCACCTTCAAGTTGCTTGCATTGAGCTGTTGTTGCAGTACACTTATCATCTTCTCTCATTGTGTGATATGGACAGACAGAGTCCCAGTTGTCTTTGATTTCAGTATCCTTAATATTTTCTGGTATGCACAACGTTGTTGCACCATATGTGACATAATTTAAAAGCTGATTTGTGGTAAAATCAGTGATATACTCATTCACACATCTGCTATCACGTTTCAACTGGCCTCTGCATCCCCAGTGGTCGAGATCAATTGTGGTCCTGAACCCTAGAGCCCTATACATCATGTCGATATCTTCGCATGTGGCCCATCCATAGACCACCAATTGCCCTTCGAGAAAAGCTGAAATAGGATCATTTATACTCCCTGTAAAAGTCTGTTCTTCAATTGTCTCCAAACATTCTGGCAAGGTTATTGGTAGTATAAGACAGGTTTTTACATCTGGTGCCTGATATATTCTTTGGCATCTGGTAAAACAATATGCTGGTTGTTTCAATGGTAAAGAATCACCAATCAAAAAAGGTCCTGCACCGGCAACGCTGCAAAGGATCAAAACAAACACGAAATAGCTGATTATTTTTTTCATCCATATCCCTCTTTATAGATTATATCTTAGATTATAATAATGATACGTATAAATAATTGCCTGCAGGCTTAAATAGTTTTCTAGCCAATATAGCACAGGTAAGGATCGTCGGTCCTGATAGGAGAATGGATATAATAGGCATCATCACCATCGCCGCATTTGCATGGAACAACATCAGGCCGCCAGTTGCGCAGGTTGGTGTCCAGTTTTTGGCATAGCTCCAAACCAGCTTCATTGGCAGGAATCAAGGTCCTATCTCCGTTTGCAATATTTATGAGCTCCTGCTTTGTGAATTCCTGTCCGTGATATGTGCAGGCATTGTATGTTATCTGATCAAGAGGAACATAGGTATCGATGAAATCATCCAATTTGTCGACTATTTCCTGTTTTTTTGAAGGAACTAAATAGATTGCACGGGCTATTGGATTTTTAAGGGCATCAATGATCTGTTTTAGATTAGGATCGTTCTGTACTCCATAATAATTTGCAAATTCCTCAAAATTTTTTCCGGCAATATTCTGGTTATTGATGATCCACTCATATATCTTTTCACCTGTGTCAGGTATGCAGAAGAATGGCTCGGCAACCCAGTAAATGATATTGTTTCCGCACACAGAAGGAAGACCGGCACCGACTTCCAGCTTACCAAATCTCTCGGCCTTTATAGCCTCATGTGTGCTTTGATCAACGAGGCATGGGTCTAAATCATCAGGGTCAAGTTCTGCTTCATTGGATTCAATGCAGCTTAGATAACCTGATTTTTTGAGAGAGCAGCTTATCTCATCATTCAGATTATTTGTGAAGCACATGGCATTATACCAGAGGGTGGAGGTGGTGTCAGTAGGATTAGGATTGAGGCCGATAGTTATCTCGTCGGTCCTGCCCGCTGTCCCTGTACTGGATGACCCGGAGCGTAGTTCAGGACTTGGATAGGTAAAATGCAGTTCAAGAGGAGGATCAAATTTGCATCCTGCTGGCTGAAGATCATAGCTCACCTTGCATATATTGACCGGATTGCCCGGTTCTTCATGCACAAGGCATATCTTCAGAGGCTTGTCAAAACATGTGGCAGGTTCTACAAAGGTGTTCTTCTCTATTGTGATGGTCAGGTCATTGTCAGGAGATGCAAAACCAATTGATTCATCTATCTTATAGTCTTTAGGCGCCTTGTCAATCAACTTAATCTCAAAACATGTCGGAAAATCATAACTGAACTCTTCAACCAAGAGCGATGTCCCTTTTTTTGATATCTCCAGTTTCCATTGCAGCACTACTGAGATCGCATCATTTGAAATATGGACAGCAGCTGTCTTTGCTCCTCCCTCTGGTTCAAGGATGTCGATACCGCCGCTTGACAGGAGATCCCTGTCTACGCAGTCATCAATATTAGCAACAATATAGCTGCCAATTGCGGTCTCTTTAGACGGGCTGATTCCATGGATATCAATTGCTTCCTTCAGATTTTTTTTAAGGCAGGTATTCACAAAATTAAGAAGTGATTCTTTCTGCAGTCCAAGATTTGAGACATCTTCTTTTGCTGATACATATTCTTTTGCCTCTTTCTCTTTGTTGCACTGATAAAGCGAAAATACAAGGACAAGCGCTACTCCTGCTATTATAAATAGGGTGATCTGACCTCTTTTTTTCATTGATAGATGAATGAGTATCGGATTTATTTAAATCTTTTTGTTTTTGGCATTTATTAATGAATAGGAGATTATATCATTATTATAATAACAATAGAAAAAATAAAAGGTTTTGGATCAAGCAATTAATTTTATAAATAAGTTGTGTTTATCTTTTGGAATCATGTATAGATATTGCTGTTGTTGCTGTTGATCTTTCTCATTGGCCTAGTTAATATTTCATCTTATTTTTTAATTTTGCTGAATTTTACAAGACACCTTACACTTAAAAAATGACATCATTTACAAACACAAAAAGCACTGGTAGCCTTTCAGATAGTAATTATTCTCTTTCTTGTTGTTGTTGCTGCTGCTAGCAGCGTTCAATGGCTTTTCTAAATTTACTGCATTTTCTTGCATCTGTAATAGTAAAATAAAATATTTGAAATATTATGGGGTAGACTAAAAATGAGATATGAAAACATATTAAAAACAATTGGAAACACACCTTTAGTAAAAATAACAAAAATGAACCAAGGGACAGGTAATATCTATGCAAAGATAGAAGCTTTCAATCCCGGTGGAAGTGTCAAGGACAGGATAGCCCTCAATATGATAGATGATGCTGAAAAAAAAGGCTTGTTAAAGCAGGGCTCAACAATCATCGAGCCCACCAGCGGAAACACAGGGATAGGTATTGCCATGGTGGCTGCCTACAGAGGATATAAGACAATATTCACGATGCCTGAATCCATGAGTGAGGAGAGAAGGAAGATACTGAAGCATTTTGGGGCCAAGATTATTCTCACGCCTGCTAAGGATGGCATGGCAGGAGCAGTCAGGATTGCTGAAGACCTGAGCAAAGAGCATGGTTATTTCATGCCTCAGCAGTTCAACAATCCTGCAAACCCAGAGGTACACGTAAAGACAACTTCTCAGGAAATAATTGGTGATATGAAAGGAGAAAAAATTGATTATTTCATAGCTGGTGTAGGGACAGGAGGGACTGTGACGGGTACAGGCAGGGTATTGAAGAAAAGATTTCCTGAGATACAAATAATTGCTGTTGAGCCAATGGACTCTCCGGTCCTTTCAGGAGGAAAACCAGGGCCTCATAAGATCCAGGGTATCGGTGCGGGATTCATCCCGAAGATATATGACAAAAGCGTAGTTGATGAGATAGTGCAGGTTAAAAACAATGATGCAATGGTTTTTGCCAGGCTGTTGGCAAAAAAAGAAGGAATCTTTGCAGGCATATCATCGGGAGCAGCAATGCATGTTGCAAATTCAGTCTCAAAAAGACCGGAAGCAGAAGGGAAAAATATTGTGGTCGTGCTTCCTGATACTGCAGAGAGATACTTGTCGACTGAATTGTTTGAATAAGAATAATATGGTGAATGGAGGTAAAAATGATTGATACAATAAAGACAGCTTATAAAAAGGATCCTGCTCTCAAGAGTGGAGTCAATTTTCTTGAGGTTTTTCTCTATCCCGGTGTCCATGCCATACTGCTCCATAAGCTTACACATTGTTTGTGGAGGATGAAGATTCCATTTATTCCCAGGCTGATCTCACAGATTGGTAGATTCCTGACAGGGATTGAGATCCATCCGGGTGCAAAGATAGGCAAAAGATTTTTCATCGACCATGGGATGGGCATAGTCATAGGAGAGACAACAGAGATTGGTGACGACGTCATGATGTATCATGGAGTCACTCTTGGCGGACACGGCTGGTGGCGCGATGAGAAAGGACAGAAAAGGCATCCTACAGTAGGCAACAGGGTTGTGCTTGGTGTCGGAGCGACAGTCCTTGGGCCGGTGAACATCGGCAGCAATTCAAAGATTGGTGCAGGCGCGATCATTGTCCATGACGTCCCAAAGGATTCAACAGTCGTCGGACCGCTTGGAAATTTTGTTGTCAGGGAAGGAAAGAAGATAATGAGGGCTAAGTCATTTGAGCCGCAGGAACCGGAATTCTATAATGGAGGTGGGAAAAAAAGTAAATAATTTAAACTATGATTCAATATCATTATGCATAAGAGGGTATGACCATGAAAAAATTTTATCTTATCATAATGATTCTAATGTTGACAGCAGTGTTTACTGCATGTGAACTGGCAAAAAAAAGCGCGCCTGAGGAAATCAAACAGATCAGGCAGGATAATACGACCTGGGTCATAGAGAAGGACGGATTGAGGGTACTGGTCCGGACAGATGATTACCAGTATGCGGTTGGAGACCGGATAAGTCTGCATGTTGATATCCGGAACATCGGTGAAAATAAGATATCCTATACAAGAGAGACTCCATGCGCTTCTGATGTTAAAATCTTTATTGATGTGACGGGTAAGGACAGCATTGAATTGAATGAGGAAAATTTCAATCCTAGAGCCTGCATCGAGATGATAGACAATAGGGCGATAGTCCCGGAACAGAAGATAGAAAGAGATGTTGTCTGGGACCAGAAGCTGCCGACGATCCCTGACAGGGTCCAGGTCAAGCCCGGAATATACATCATCCAGACCCATTTCACCTACAGGATCAATGACATTGACAGGGAGATACTGCTGAAGAGCGACATTGAGATCTTAGAGACAGAAGGGGAAGGCTCCATTGTATCAAAAGAAGAGGCAACAAGGACAGTGTTTTCCAATGAAGAGGTCCTTGAATGGTATGATATGCATAAGGGAGAAAAGATAATTGTCGAGGAATTCGGCAAATACTATATCATCAATAAGGCAGGCAGGGACAGGATTAGTGATGCTGAAGCCAAAGAGATAATGGAGAGTGTGCCTTTGTACAATATATATTTTAAGGGCAATGCATGGGAATTCTATTTCTCTTCAAAATATGGTGATTCCCCTACTGAGCTGATTATCTATGTTGACGCAATGTCCGGAGAGATTACAGAGATAAAGAAGATTGGAGCAGATTAATTTTATAAATTTTTAATTATTACTATTATAATCAGCAAAGGGGGTACTATAAAAATGGCAATAAAGATCTATAATACACTTACACGTAAAAAAGATGAATTCAAACCTCTCCAGAAAGGACAAGTGAGCATATATAGTTGCGGGCCAAACAGATTGTTCTGATAGGAACTTTCCGGGCATGCCGTATACAACTATGCTCACATCGGAAACTGGAGAAGCTTTGTCTTTTCAGACATATTGAGAAGATACCTGAAATACAAAGGCTATGAACTCAAGCATGTCATGAACATCACAGATGTTGATGACAAGACAATAAGGGATTCGCAGAAAGATGGTGTGTCTCTGAAAGAATTCAAAGAAAAATATACAAAATTATTTTTTCAGGATATGGACATGCTTAATATTGAGAGAGTTGAATTCTATCCAAGAGCAACAGAGACAATACCTGAAATGATTTATATTGTCAAAAAACTGATGGACAAAGGCTTTGCATATAAGAGCGATGATGGTTCAGTATATTTCAGTGTATCAAAATTCAAGGAATATGCAAAACTTTCAAAAATAAAATTTGATAATCTTCAGGTTGGTGAAAGAGTCAAGCAGGATGAATATGAAAAGGATTCAGCAAATGATTTTGCGCTCTGGAAAGCATACGAGGAAGGCGATGGTGATGTCTTCTGGGAGACAGAGATCGGGAAAGGAAGGCCTGGCTGGCATATCGAGTGCTCTGCAATGTCAATGAAGTTTTTAGGAGAGACATTTGACATACACACAGGCGGGATTGATCTGATATTCCCGCATCATGAGAATGAGATAGCGCAGAGTGAAGCTGCCACAGGAAAGCCATTTGTGAATTACTGGATGCACTGCGAGCATCTCCTTGTTGACAACACCAAGATGAGCAAGTCAAAGGGCAACTTCTACATTTTGAAAGATGTGGTTGACAAAGGATATTCACCAAAAGCAATCCGCTATCTATTGATGGCGTCACATTATAGGCAGAAATTGAATTTCACATTTGACGGACTAGCCGGTGCTGAGCAGGTCATGGATAAATTCAAAGAGTTCTTGACAAAATTAAAAGCAATGCAGGGAGAAGAGAATAATCCTGAGTTGGAAGAATATATAATTGCTGCAAAACAGAAATTTGAAGAATCCATGGATGATGATCTGAACATGTCAGGAGGGCTTGCAGCGATTTTTGATTTCATGAAGGAAGCCAATACTCTTATGATGGAAAACAAGATGTCCAGAAATGATGCGTTAGCTGCATTCAATCTGATGATGGAGTTTGACAAGGTCCTGGGTGTCCTTGAGTTCAAGGATGAAGAGATCCCTGCTGATGTGAAAGAACTTGCAGAGAAGAGAAACAAGGCCAGAATGGATAAAAATTGGGCAGAAGCTGATAAACTTAGGGATGAACTGAAAGAAAAAGGCTATGAAGTCAAGGACGGAAAAGAAGGGTATGTAGTGAAGAAGATTTAGGGAAAAGAAATAGAAAATATTATATACTGTATCGATTTAAAAAAAAAAATGAAACCACATATTGTTTTATTCATTTTTCTTATTGTTTTCTTGAGTTCATGCTCAGCAAAGAACCAGTGCGAGGATTACAGGGAAAGAGGTGGTCCAAAAGTTGGTTGTGCTGCAGACTGCTGTGAAGAGGGCAGGATTTATGAAGAATTAGGTATCCTGGATTGCACAAGTCAAGAATATTGCTGCGATCCGTCACAATGTGAACTTGAGAATCCTTGCAAGGAGGCTTCTGAAGAAGGCTATGATTTTATCTGTGTGACCGATATTCCGGGTCCTGGCGTTGATTGTGAGCAGGCCTCAGAGTATGATTGCAGCGGCCAAAATATATGCTATAAGTGTGAAGAAGTGCACGGAATAAGAGTGTCATGTGATGAAATGCCTGATACAGACTATTTTGAATACGAGTGTTATCCAACTGGCAATCCACCAGATGAAAGTTGTGTCTCCACAATGTATGTAGACTGTGAAGGTGATGCAGAATGTTATTATTGTTCGATTCAAACAGAACAAGAAAAATTCATATATCCGGATTGCAGCACTGATTTTGTGATACCTTACGATGATTTGGCTACGTACGAATCAATCTGCAATAACATCGGCGGTGAATTTCTGTTCAATGAAAGATGTCGAGATTCTACTTTGGCTTTGTGCGTAAGAGTTCCAAGTCCATGGGAAGATGATAATATGTATTACCCTTGCCCAGGTATTGACCAGGCTACAAAAGGCTGTTTTGCATCATACTCTGGATTTACAAGTGAAGGGGATGATGAAGAAGAGAGGATAGTTAAAAAATACAGGTTTATAACAATAGATGACATGACAGAACCCGGTCCAGAAGGTACCACATTGTTTGATCCGAATTTTGCTAATGATTTTGCCAAATTATGTCCTGACGTCGATGATACAGACCTGACTAAATATAATATTAAGCATAGGGATCTTTTATGCAAAGATGGAATTGGAGCATATGGGACTTGTACCTATTGTTCTGATGCTGTGAACCAATGTGGTGATGAATATGATTGCTGGGATAAGGATAATCTTAACAACTACTGTGAATTGATGGGAAGGGAAGCAGACACTCAGAAATTTACAGGGTCAAATGATGCTGAAGTAGCCTGTGATTATGAAGGAGGAGGAGTGTGCGGAAGATGCAAGAATGGATACACTTCTGAACTGGATAAGGAAAATGTTGCAGAGACATGCAAAAATGATCCAAACTGTATTTTCATTGACGATATGTTCTCATGCATTGGAGATTGCACAGTAGTAGGTGAGAGGGTTTCTCATGAAGCATTAAAGAAAGTCAATTTATTGGATGTTTTTCAGGAATTTGGACAAATTGAAAAAGGATTTAGGATAGTAGTGTCGAAAGCACCAGGGGTCACCATCGATTGCCAGGGATTAGGTATTCATCCTGAGAATGAAGCAGTGGATGCGATAATGATAATTGACAGCCCTTCTTTTACACTTGAATACTGTGATATAAAGGGTAGCATTGCTGCTTATGATTCTGATGATCTTAAAATCAATTACAACAAATTTGATTTGAATATTGGTGAATATGCAATCCGCCTATCAAACAGTGACAGGGCAAAGATAGTCAACAATGATATCATCGCTGCCAATGGGATCAGACTAACCAGAAGCAACCAGAACCTAATTTTCTTCAACAGGTTCAGCATGGAAGAGGATGGCTTTGTTGTTGATTTCTTTGACTCATATTTCAATGTTTATGACTTTAATATAATACCTGAACATTATTCTGATGAATTCAGAGAAGGAAGTGAAAACGATAAGGAGCTATATAATGAAATCCTGGGAAGTGGTAAAAAGACCAAGGCATTGGGCAACCTGGAAACTATTCGTCTTGCTTGACATATTCAAACAACTCATCTGACTCAATCGTCCTCCCAAACATCACAGGCCATGTGAATCTAATCAATTTTTCTTTCAGTTCCTGTCGAATTTTCAGGTCAGTCGTCTCAATCAGGTCCTTTAGGATGAAAAAATTATATCCTTTGGAAAATCCTCCCTGTATGCTCGCATGCACGCAGCCGTCTGCAAACACACCTGCAGCTATGACATATTGGATATTGTTCTTTTTCAGATATGTATCCAGATTCCTGTTTGTGAATGCATCATATGTGTTTTTTGTTATGATCAGATCATCTTTTTCAGGTTCTAATTCATAGAATTCCTCTGCAAAACCGGATTTATCGACTCTGGGTACTAATCTGACTATTAATCTTTCATAA
>JAHIYL010000170.1 GCA_018815145.1 Nanobdellota archaeon
AATAAGTAACATTTATATATAATGTTACGATTTATAACTTTATGATTGCATGTTTAAACCTCGCCTCTTTTCCTTTTAGGAAAGAGGTGAGAATATGCAATCATAGTCTTTAAAATATCCAATGACTATTTAAATCTTTTTTATACAACGTCATTAAAATGCAAAGTGGGTCCTAAAGTTGAACCATCAATCTTAGGTAATTTCTTGAATATAGGAAGCCTACCATCTGCAGTTCCAATTGGATAATCAGATAGCTGACACCTTCTAATGAATATTCCTTGCATATTGTTTAAGGTATTAATTTCATATCCAGATTCCACTAAAAATGCATCCTTGTCGAGATCACAAAATTCATATACATTCACTGGATCCCCAGTAAAAGGATTACATATCATATCCTCATCATCCACCATTGCTATAGCAATACAATCTTCTTCATTTGAATCACATAAAAGCAAGAAGTCAGCTTCTTCCTGACAATTGTTATTCATAACCTCAAATTGTTTGAATGTCTTCAATCTATCATTTTCACAGAAAAAAAAATCTTCAGCTTCCCAATTGTTGAATATTTTGGCAGCAACAGTTACTGTTGTTGTTGTACTGTGTCCCTCAAAAGATGGAATATCTCTATCCATCACTTTTTCGTAAAAACTCCACATTGGAATCCCATCTATGCAGTCAGCACCAAAATATGAAAGAGGTTCTGTCAAACAAGATTCATGAGGAATATGGTTATCTACATCAGATGATCCTTTGAGGCAGCACATCATACCGGACTCATCAACTAGGGCAAAATATTTACCATAATCATCACTATATATATAATCAATTCCTTCTCTACATCCATATTGGATAAACCAATCATCTAAATTCTTTGGTCGGCCATATTGATCATCTGTATCACATAACCAATTAAGATTGTCCAAATATTGTTCAGAAATTGTCTCATAGAATTCTATTGTGATACTTCCATCAGTGTACAAATGAGAAATTTGAGAATTACTTGGGATAAATTTACAGATACCTTTGAAACCCTGGAATTTATATCCAGGACCCAAACATGTCGGGATTTTAATTGCGGTTGGTTGACAAAGTTTCTCAGGTTCAACAGGCCCATTAAACGGGTCACAAATTTTACCCTCCTTTGTTATAGCTACTTCGTTAATTCCGTCTGAACCAATGAATTCTGCACAAAGACCATTTCTATAAAAATCTTCAACAGTGTCTTTTGGAATTGGGGCTACTCCATCACATTTCCATCCAAGATATTTTGACTCTTCATCAGAAAAAACATATACAACAATAAGTTCCTGCATTATTCCTTCGATGTCAAGATAATTACACACAAAAGGTTTTCCTTGACTATAATCTGTTGAATCTGTGTTTACACAAACAGAATCTATCGTCCATGGTTCAAATGATGCACAAAGATTTTTAAATTCATCAAAGGCAATATCATAACCCGTAATGGGGTCACAGATTTTTTTCATAAAACTTCCTTCATCTGCATTACTTTGCAGTACAAGGATAGATTCAATAAATCCTGAAAAAGTATCTAAATCTTTTTGTTTTACTTCAACAATATTTATTCCATCTGAAAAAATTGACAAATCTTTTTTATTAGATGCACATTCACCAAAAGAATTGGCATCATTATACAAGATCTCCCCAGTATAATCACATGAAGCTTTATGACTAATATCCTTCATAATGAAAAGTTTTTTATTATCACCATGATCTTTACAAAAATAGTAATCAACTGGAACTAGTCTATCCCTATCTAGATCTATACATCCTTGAAAACCATATTGTTCATAGGCCTCTATATCTACTTTTCCTTGTCCATTCAATTTTTCCAGATTATTTTCTAGATCCACTGTTGCATCCCATCCATGTGTATCAATTGAATTTGAACAAAGTGTTGCAATGCTTGCTATTCTGTTTGTATCGGGATCGCATGTTTTTAATCCAGGTAAAAGCATTGTTTTGACTATTTGTATTCCTGATACAAAATCAATAAAATAATCACTACTATCACATCTATCAAAAGAACTTGCTGATTCAATGTTCCATGATGAAATACTTGATTTTTGAACAGTATATTCATATAATTCTTTATCTTCTTCCTTGAAAAAAATATAATCCCACCAATTCATTGATGCATCAATAAAAGGATTATATCCTTTACTGCTTGGTAAGTGGGCAAACCACCATTTTAAAAATGTCCTTTGAGAGCAACCCCATTCATTGCAGTCAATTTTATGAACTTTGTTTTTTAGTTTCTCTTTGATTATATCATTTATTGGATAGCCTAGCCTCATTGCATTCTGAATATCCTTATTAAAAATACTGTAGTCAATCCATGCATTATGCATAGAACTTACTATTGCATCAGGTTCGTTGATGTATCCATACCTATTTTCAACACCAAAAGCATAATCTCCATCCTTGATGAGTTGTTGCTGAGGCATTGAATCAGAATAAATGATCACCTCATCTCCCATAAAAGGTGTTTGATCATCATCTATTGTTTTATATGACAGTTTTTCATTTCTTGGATTTGGAGGGTAATGGATATCACCCATATGATAAATTAAATTTTGGTCATCATAGGATCTCCTGAATTCCCTGAACATATTCCAGTATTTTTGCCCACCTTCACTAAGTAAAAAATTGTCAAGAATGTTTTCTGCACGATGACCAAATGAGTGCAGTGCATAATCTGAAGTTACATCATAATTGAAACCCATAATTATGAACGGCCGCACACAATCAGGTCTCATGATATATTTCCATGCATTTATAACGTACGTATTATCAATATTAGATCCAACCATAATTGATTCAAAATACCCGTACCATGATCCTCCCCATAACCACACTTCATCATATTCATTGTCTGCAATTTTATTACAAATATCAAATTCATCAATTAGTGATTCATAGTCTATTGCATTTTCAGAACATCTGTTTTTTTTAAAAACACTAAAGACAATACCATCTCGAAAAAATGCATTATTAGCTATACACCATGCAAGGTTGTCAATATTTAACGAATCACCTGTATAGAGAGACGTTGGAGGAAAATCATTGATGTGACTGCGTAAATCCCTGGTTTTATGTGGAATTAGTCCCTTTATTTCTGTAACCTCATTCGTAAGTTTGTCTATTCCAAATGTTCTTATATTTAGCGACATGTCATTTTTATAGGATGCTGCCTCTTTTAAGTCATATATTAGTTCATTTGATATTCTGTAGGGACTTCCTAATTGTCCAAAACATTTAGTTATTGAGCATTTATCCTCTGATGCAACAATACATTTTTTCATAAAAGAATGAAGACTTTCTTGTATTCCAGTTAACTTATTTTTCAATTCAGAAGATGAAACTTGTGGAGCACCCAAAAATATCGCCTCTATCCAGGGAAATGTATCCTCCATATGTGGAAAACATGTGCTCAGATCAATCATTTCTTCGTCTTGTCTCTCATTTATTCTACAATCTTTTTCAATAGTCTGTACAAGATAATTTGTACTTGCAATAATATTTTCTCTTACTTGCTCACAGACTTCCATCTCAACTAATGGTTCATATGCAACAATCAAAACCTTATGCTCGATAACATTATCATGAGACAATGATTCTGCTTCCACATTTCTATAATCTTGTTTTTTTGTAATATCACTTTGACCTGCTTCGGCAATTGTACCTTCATCATACTGTGTCCCAGAAGATATTGTAGAAGCTGCATCTTGTGTTGCACCATCGGTGGAACAAGATACCACACAATAGAAAAAAACGATTAATGCCAAATATAATTTCTTCATTAATAATCAAGAGTATTATTCAATTTATTAAATATTTTGGAAAACTTACAGGAAAAATGTATATTTTGTGTAGAGTATGGGAATTAAAGATTAACTTAATGCAACACTACTTAAAACACTACTTGTTATGAATCTTGTCTCAATATCATTTAGTCTATTTATCTGAGCATTTATTAGTACTTTATCAATTGGTTTAGAACTCTCATAAAGGTCAATCATATCCTCAGATGGTGAGATGTCTCTACCTATGTCCTGTGTCAGGCAATAGACTGCTCCCCCATTGAGGGACCAAGCAACGCTTGGTATTTCGCGGACATCAAAACCAAGTGATTTATATACCTCTGTGGCTTTTGTGTCCAGTGGTTCAAAATCAAAAGTTGGCATCAATACTCTTGGTGTAAAAGTCTTGTCATCATTTGGATTCTCATCAAACATGATTAATCCATTCACATATACAAACTGCGGAGATTTTTCTTGATATCCTTTTTTCATCACTTCCCTTGAAGAAGGTAAATATGGCACTCTAAATACTGAATAACCTAATTGTTCAATTTGCTCAGTTATTTTATCTGACTCATCTTGCCATTTTATTGCTTCATTGGCAAGGGTTACTATATATTTTCCTTTTAGATTATCATTTAACTCAATACCATAGGCTGAGTAGATATAATCTTCCCATTCTATCAATAGTTTTGGATTTGTATTTTGTACCTCATCCACAATTTCCTTAGCAATTTTTATGTCACCAACAATAAACCTGTTATTACCAATATACTGCATCCTCATATCAATATGGGAGGGTGCATGATAGATGTAGGGATAAAATTCATTGTAGTCAATTATTCCAATCTCCTTGTTATAGTATCCGTTCAGGGTAGACAACATCTTTTCCGCATATTCAATATCACTTTCTGAAACGAGATCTTTCCGTTCCATATCTAATTCTCCTGCATCAATTCTGTTATTTAAGTCGTATTGTTCATCTGTAAATGAATAGAAAAACTGATTAGGAAATATCTCCAGATTATTCAGAAACGCATGATTCTTTGATTGAATTACATTTCCTCCTGCAAGCAAGAAATCACTTTGCTGAAATGAGAAACCTTCACCAATGCTTTCTTCTATCGTGTCCATCACAACATAAGGCAATGGATCGGGGTTACTAGGTGCATAGTAAATATTGCTTTGAATGCGTTCATCATTACTGGCAAACGTCATCTGGACTGTGAAGTGGTTTCTTAGCCAGGCTTCTCCACCAAAAGACATTTCATACACTTTTAATTCATTGTCAGCACCATAAATTTTCAGTAATTTCATCAATTCAATGTAATTTGAAACATCTTTTTGCACATTGACATTATCTCCTTCAGATCCAAATGGTTTCCCAACAAGCAGATGTACGCGTGCTGTCTCAAGGTTAGCAATAATCAATGCAATTGAATTAAGCAGAACACCCATATCATCATACCACACACCCATTATCACATCAGTAATCATTCCATTTGCATCAGAGTATTGGATATCTTTGTTCTCTTCAATTATTTTTTCATTGCTTACGCATTTTTCCAGATTTTTGTCCCAATAACAATCCACAAAGAAATTGAGGCCGCATGAACTCTCAAAAACAGTCTCACAATAATGATCTTCGTTAATAAAACAACATTGTGGTGTTTCATCGTCAAAGCAAGTATACTCTATAGGTAAACAACCGAAAGGATAATCTTCTGATCCTTCTCTACAATACTCTTCATCAAGCCATTCCTTAGGACACTGATTATCATCTATCCATTCAGTTGCATGACAGCACATGGGTTTTCCACCTTCAAAACACTTGTATTCTTCATATGGACAGCCGAAAGGGAAACTTTGAACTCCATCTGAACAGATTTCATCAGTATCCCATTCTTCAGGGCATTGAGGAGTCCATCCCCATCCGGATAAAGGACAACATTTTGGATCCCCATCATAAAAGCATGCATACTCCTCTACCCCACAACTGAAGGGAAAATTACCAACTCCTTCTCTGCATACTAACTCTGTGTCCCACTCTACAGGACATGCTGCTTTTTCTTTCCACTCTGACGGAATGCAGCATTTTTTCATTGTAGTCCAAGGAATCCTACACTCTTCCGGTTCTAGCGATTCATCAGAATCATGCAAATAATAGTTAAAAGCATAAGTTCTTTCACATTGGTCACCTGAATCTGACAATCTGCAATAAGCATTCATATCACAGATTTTAATGGTTTCACTTTTATTTGTGCAACCTGTGAATAATACAAATGATATTAACACTAACAATAAAATCAGAATTTTTCTCATCAGTAGTGCATTTATTTTCCCCTTTAAATATTTTTCTTCCTGTCTTTTTCTACAGAAAAATTTATATACTTTCCTTAAAGCTACTAGATGTATCATGCTCAACCATAAAAAAGGGGTATCGCCGCTTGTCTCGACTCTTCTTCTTGTGCTCATCGTCATTGCTGTCGGAGCAACAGTCATGTTTGTCCTGAAGAACCTCACACTGAACACACTTGAGGAAGAAGCAGAACCCACGGATGACGCAGAATTCAACTGCGATGATGTGGATGTTGGCATCCTGAAGATAAGCGGAAAACACCAGATCTGCCACAATACTGAAACCAACACTCTGGATGCTGCCATCTCAAACAGAGGCAATTCAGATATTGCTGATTTCAAGTTCATTGCAATAGGAAATGCAAAGATAAACAATATCAATTCAGTAGGATATGGACTTAAAGCAGGAGATAATGAATATTTCTATTTCTCATGCTCCCAGGACATCGGCGAACTGATACACATCAAGATAACTCCCATAATCAACCGGGAAAACAGTGAGGAGAAACTTATATGCTTCAATAAAGAAATAACCCTCCTGGCCGATGATATAAAAGAATGCTGAACTAAAGACAATATCAAAATACATTAACAAAATGATAGACTATCTTCAGGGAACACTATTGATCAGCAACATCCTTTTGATACTTCTGGCAATCATATATGGCGTCATGATAGTAAAAAAGCATACTCATGCTGATTCCACTCTGTGGGTATATTTCATGATTGCCTGCGGATTGTTCTTCCTATCTGAGCTTATGTCTTTCCTGGGAGAATTCTACAGGTTTGATATTGGACTGCTCAAAGGCATTCTAAACATTTCATTTGGTTTTGTTGTTCTGCTTGCGTTTATCACAAAGTACAGCAGCATGCCCGGGAAGCAGGGAAAGAAATAGTTGATCGTCATTAGATGACATCCTCAATAAAACAAGAATTAACCGCGTGTTCAGGGCATTCTTTTCAGCTGCAGGACTTCATAATCTTCCTCATCTTCAAGCGGCAGTTCTTCCTCAATTATCTCAACCTCATTGACCTTTTCATTGTTGAAGACCGGCTCTGCAAATGACTTTATCATAGAATATGTTGTCTCCAGCTTTTCATCAGCAACTTTTTTTGGAGTCCATTCAAAATTTATTCCATCACCTTCTTTTCTTGGGATTATATTTATAAAAAAATGAGGCAGATCCTGCCCAGCTGTTGTTCCGTTGTTCACGATTATATTGGTTCCTGAAAGGCCCATGGTATCAAACATAGCAGCTGAAATCTTATTTGCAGCTGAAAATACAATGCCGCATGTCTTGTCAGGGACTTCCTCAAGTATCGGATAGTGTTCCTTTGTGATGAGCATGGCATGCCCCGGAACAACAGGATTCTCATGCAGGATTGCAAAACAGATATCATCCTCATAGATCACTCTGAATTCCTTCTTGTTCTCAAGTATTTTGCATACATCGCAGTCTGTCATCTTAACCTGTGAATAGATTTGCTATAGTATCAATATCTATCTCATCATTATCATTATCATTATCAATCATTATCATTATCATCTGATTTTTTCTCCGAGGCAGCATGTGCTTCATCTTCATGACCGGATCCTTCATCACTCTCAGCATCCTGTTTCCATTCCTCATCATCAGCCACACCATCATCTTCTGTCACTTCATCTGTATCTTCAGGCTTTTTTTTGCCCCTTGACTTTCCATTTCCATGCTCAATATTTGCCAGCTCTTCAAGATCAAGGTCCACTTCTTCCGAAACATCGTCAGGCAATGCATCTTCCTCCTCTGCAACAACGATCTTTTCTTTGGAAAAACCAGGATTGACAGAAGATGGAGAAAGCGTCTCAATTTGCGGTATCAATTCTGCAATCTCCGGCTTGCTGTTTTCATCCTCAATCTCATCTGAGACATTGGAATCATCACTATGCTCAATCATCATAGATCCTTGTTTGGTCCCTAATCTAGAACTTATCTTATTGGCAATATCATCAAGCAGTTTTTCATCAACATTTGATTTCCTGATGCCAAAAAGTCCGTCCCCCTCAACCCTTGGTATGACGTGAATCATGAAGTGGGGTGCCTTCTGGCCTGCATACTGGCCATTCGCAACAAATATAGTTGTACCTTTCAGGCCAAGACCTTTCAGAAGGCTGTGTGAAGACTTTTTTGCCAAGATGAAAAGATGGTCAATCTCAGTTTCAGGTATCTGAGGCATTATCTGGTAGTGCTTTTTTGGAAGCACAAGCACATGCCCTTCATTTGCAGGATTGATATCAAGTATCACTATCCCTATCTCATCCTCAAACACTTTTTTAGAAGGTATCTCACCAGAGATTATCTTGCAGAAGATGCACTGCTGTTTCTGCGCCTCTATGATTTGTTCAGGGTTCATTGATGATGTGTCAATTGCAGGTTCAGACATAGAACTTGTGATAGGTTATGCGTTTTAAATAATTTTTGGAAAAGGAAGGGATAAACAATTGATGGTCAATCCATAAGCTTTTTGTATATTAATTACCACTAACTAATAATAAAAACAATTAAATTTATAAATACTGCGGGATTCAAAGTGTTAAAATGTCAGATTATTGCACAACCTGCACAGGCTGCAGTGCATCTTATAGTGTGAATTCAGCAACACCCAGGATGAACTACAGTCCATCTTCCACTTCTGTTGCAGCAAGCTACACTCTTTCAAATTTCCGGGTGCCTTCTTCCTATGGACAGGCATCAACCACAGTGTCACCAAAGTATTCTGGTAATTACTCTGTAAAATCTATCACATCGGTTGGACCACCAAGTGCGAACAAAGATGATGAGAATGACATCATAACTGTCCCACAAAATAAGATTGAAGTGATTGCACCGGGCAGGATCAGAAAAGATATCCCACTGGAAGCAATACAACGGGACGAATTCATGAAGAAGCCTGAACTCAGGGAACATATGCCCATCAATGAGATTGAACGTGCTATTGCCGGCATCCAGGAGATTGAGATCTATGAGATGCTCGAAGAAGTGACATACAAGAAAAGAGTCAGGAAGCGAGTCATCAGGATGAAAGAACAATGAGTTAATTCTATTCCAGTTTGATTTATTTATTACCACCAACCAAAACTTTTATTAACTAGTTCTGAAGAAAACTATGTAGATAATTGAGATTTTAAAAAGGGGCTACTAAATTTGACTAGAATTAACAAACTTGTGCTGCAGGGGTTCAAATCATTTGCCAAAAAGACTGAGATTCCTTTTGGGCCGAAATTCAATTGCGTCCTTGGGCCGAATGGTTCAGGAAAATCAAATATCCTTGATGCCATATGTTTTGTTCTCGGAAAGACTTCTTCAAAATCACTGAGAGCTGAAAAGAGCGCCAATCTGATATATAATGGAGGCAAAGCAAAGAATCCTTCCAAAGAAGCATTGGTCTCCATTTCATTTGATAATTCTGACAGGATATTTCCTATAGATGCTAAAGAGATTGTCATCGCAAGAATAGTAAAAGGGAGCGGTGCCAGCGTATACAAGATCAATGAAAAAAAAGTCACAAGAAATGATGTTGTTGAACTTCTTTCGACTGCTGCTATCAATCCGGACGGATATAATATTATCCTGCAGGGAGATATCACTCAGCTGGTGGAGATGAGTCCAAAAGAAAGGAGAGGACTTGTTGAAGAGATTGCAGGTATCGGCATATATGAAGAAAAAAAACAGAAAGCAATGAACGAACTTTCAAAAGTAGAAGAGCATCTGAAAGAAGCAGATATAATCCTTGCTGAAAGGCAGACATATCTGAGAGAGCTCAAAAAGGAAAGGAATCAGGCTTTGAAATTCAAGGAACTTGATGATAATATCAAGAGGAACAAAGCAACTGTGCTGGATATCAATATCAGGAAGAAACAGGAGAAAAAACAGGGTTTTGAGGCTCAGATAAAGACAACAGAGGATGCCATATCAAAAATCGCCTCAGAAATCGCTGACATCAAAAAACAGATTGAAGACAAAAAAGAAAAGATAAAAGAAATCAACAGGGAGATTGAAGATAAAGGAGATAAGGATCAGGTAAGGATCCAGAAGGAGATAGAGGAACTGCGGATCCAGATTGCCACGCATAAATCCAGGATCCAGAGCTGCGAGACTGAACTTGAAAGGATTCAGCAGAGAAAATCTCAGCTAAGCGAATCAAAGACAGAACTGGATGAGAAGATAAAGAGGCTTAAGCTTGAAAAAGAGACAATAATATCCGGCATCTCAGAAAAGAAAAGACTCTCTGACCAGCTAGAAGCAAAGATTGCAAAATTCAAGCAGAAGAACAAGATGGGCGATGAAGGCAATATCGAGCAGGAGATTGCTGACATAGATAAGGAAGCTGAAAAAAAGCAGGTAGAGATACAGGCCATAAGAGAGGAACAGCAGAATTTCCTGAGAGAAAAGGATAGGATTGAGTATCAGATCCAGACAGCGGATGATAAGATCGAAAAAGTCCTCTCAGTTGAAAAAGAGAATCTTACTGAACTGAAGAGACTCAAGCAGATAAAGCAGGAATTCAAAAAAGCAACTCTGGATCTCACACAAAGGCTCAATACTGATTCAAGCCTTTCATCTCAGATAGGCAATGCAAGGGCAAGGGCAATCAAGCTTGCGGAAGAGATAGGAAAACTTACTGCCCGACATGCGAGCATGGTCGAAAAAGCCTCAGTTGACATTGCAATCAAGAAGATAATTGAGCAAAAGAATAAGATAAAAGGCATACATGGCATTGTTTCTGAACTTGGAGAAGTATCATCAAGATTCAACACGGCTCTTGGCATTGCCGCAGGTCCAAAACTGAAATCAATTGTTGTTGATACAGATAAGACTGCTGCTGAATGCATAAAATACCTGAAGCAGAACAAGCTAGGCTCAGCAACATTCCTGCCGCTGAACAAGATACGGGGTGTAAATATAAATCCTGATATCAGACAGATCGCAAAGCAGGGAGGAGTCCATGGCCTGGCAATAGATCTGGTCAAATATGATTCAAGATTCAAGAATGTTTTTTCCTATGTGTTTGGTGCTACCCTTGTTGTTGAGACGATTGATACTGCCCGTACAATAGGCATCGGAAGGGCACGTATGGTCAGTCTTGATGGTGATATGGCTGAACTCTCGGGTGCGATGAGAGGAGGATTCAGGAACAAGAAGGCTGAGATGGGTTTCCAGGAGAAAGAAGTAAAATCAGGCCTTGATAATCTGGAAAAAGAAGAAGCAGATACCAGGATGATAATCAACACTCTTGAAAAGAAAAAACAGGAAAATGAAGATGCAATATCAACACTAAGGGAACTCAAGGCTAATCTGGAAGCTGATATAATCAAGATAGAAAAATCCCTTCATCTTGAATCTGATGATCTTGAGATATCAAAAAAATTAAAAGATGAGCTCAAGGAAAGGCTGAAAGAGATCGAGAAGGGCCTTGATTCAGTACAGGACAAGGTTTCAGGCTCAAACAGAGAGCTTGCCGGGCTTAAGATAAAAAGACAGGCACTGAGAGAAAAAATCTCTGCTCTCAAGAATCCGCTCTTGATTGCTGAACTGAATACTTTTGAGCAGAAAAAGATGGAACTGAGAGAGGAAGTTATCAAATCAGATTCAAATGTCAAGAACATCGATATCCAGATAACGACGATCATGCTGCCTGAACTGGGAAATACTGACAAGATCCTAAAGCAGCATACTAAAGAATATGAAGCATTCAAGCAGGAGATAGATGAACTTACAAAAAAGATTAAAGATCAGGAAAAGGACCTGGCTGTCAAGGATAAGAGCCAAAAGGAATTCTACACTAAATTCAAGGCACTCTTCAAGACAAGGGATGGTTTTTCTGAAGAAGTATCTGAACTGGAAAAAGAATTATTCAAAAAAGAAGAAGCAAGAAGGGAGAAGGAGCAGAAGAAAAACATCGTGTCTTTAGAGAATGCAAGAATCTCTGCAGAACTTTCAGGTCTCTTGGAAGAATTCAAGGAATTTGAAGGAGTGAAAATTTTTGATGATAAGGATGAAGAAAAGATAAAAAAAGAGATCTGGCAGTTCGAAAAGATGAGGCAGGACATCGGTGCTGTCAATATGAGGGCGCTTGAGATCTATGACAAGGTCGAAGCTGAATATAATGGCATAATCGACAAAAAAGAAAAATTATCAAAAGAGAGGGAAGATGTCCTTCTCATGATGAATGAGATAGAATCAAAGAAAAAAGAGCTTTTCATGAAGACATATGATGCTCTCACAGACCATTTCAAGAACATATTCTCACAGCTTTCCACAAAGGGAGATGCTTTCCTTGAGCTTGAAGATCCGGAGACAGTATTTGAAGGCGGCCTATTGATCAAGGTCAGGCTGAGCGGCAAGAAATTCCTTGATATCAGGAGCCTTTCCGGCGGGGAAAAGACAATGACTGCTCTTGCATTCCTATATGCGGTGCAAGAGTTCCAGCCAGCTTCATTCTATATATTGGATGAGGTTGATGCTGCCCTTGACAAAAGAAATTCTGAGAGGCTGGCAACTCTGGTCAGGAAATACACTGCCAATGCACAATATATAATAATCTCGCATAATGATGGTGTCATTGCTGAAGCTGATAATCTGTATGGTATCTCAATGGACCAGCACGGGATAAGCAAGGTCGTTAGCTTGAGGATATGATATTCTGAATTTATTTTGGCAACAGATTCTCAGTATGATATATTAAATCTACTATTCCTAATGCTTGTTCAATAGTTGCCGGATTCTCAGCTTTTCCCATAAAATAATCTCTGCAAACAGATAAATGCTTTCGTAAAGAGTCATCGTACAAATCCTCACTAATTATTGTTTCTC
>JAHIYL010000171.1 GCA_018815145.1 Nanobdellota archaeon
CAACTACTATAATTATCAGATGTTTGTGCCTGTACCAATCAATATGACTCAGACATACTATCTGATAACTGATCCGTATGATGTCTGTCCAGAAGGCGCTGATGAGGCATTTGGAAAAGGCACTGTGGAAGGTTGGGTCAGTGATGCAGATACAGGAGTATTTCTTGAGAATGTCGAAGTTTTTATTGGGACAGATTATGATTATAGTGATGCGCAAGGGTACTATAATCTCTCAACAACCAGGGGTACCTATAAGGTATTCGCATTCAAGACAGGTTACAACAATTATGTTGGGAATGTCACAGTAATTGAAGGAGTAATAGTAGAGCATAACATATCTATGACCATCTATGAGGAGATAACAGGAACAGGCAGCGGCGTCGGGACAGGAGTGGGTCCGGGTGTTTCTGACCAGACAAAATCAAAATCAAATGATGACATAGGTCCTTCCTTTGGACCGGGAATAGGACCATTTCTTGAAAAGCCGGAAAATCCCGGAATAGACCATTTTGTCTCTCTTGAAAAACTCCAAAAAAAACTTAGGATAGGAAATTTTTTTGTTGAGACCATAATGATATATAATTTCAGGAAAGAAGCAGCCCAATTGACATTCAAGATAATCGGGAATGCAACTCAGATAATGGAAATGGACAAGACAAGTCTTGTGATAGAGCCTAATTCAGTTGGAAATGTTACAGTGACAGGTTTTGGAAGAGAAATTGGGACATATATCGGAACCTTTGAGGTCTCAGGAGACTTCAATGACTCAATCCCCATCAATATCCTGGTGACTGACGAGGATAAGCTTCCTGTGGAAGCTCTCCTTATCCAGCTTGAGCTCCTCACAAACCATCCCTATGCAGGTGATCTATTCAAATTCCGTATGAATCTCCACAACATGCTGATTGAAGAGATGTACAATGTTTCATTGAAATATAGAGTAAGGGGTGTTGAGAGTGAGACTTCAAATTATTCAGTTGAACTGCAGGAAGACAATGTGCAGCTTTTGACAGCTCTTTCATTGATAAAAGAATTCATCATCCCAAAAGAATGGCCTAAAGGAGACTATCTGATAACAATAGATGCAGAATACCTTGATCTCTATTCTCAGACCTCGACAATATTCACTCTTTACGAACCATTCTATATGCAAAAGATATTGGGGATTGAACTCTGGAAGATACTTGCAGCACTGGTTATCATTTCATTCATTGTATTTGCTGTTATTTTGATCAGGGCAAGGATAAATGCAAAAAAGAGATTCCATGCAAAAGTCGAATACAAATTGCTTCCAAAAAAAGGACCGAGGGCAGCATATGTCGGAAAGATTGCAGAGACTGAAAATGACACTTATTTTGATATCGACAAACTTACTGTGCATTCTATCATAGCAGGCTCAACAGGTGGTGGTAAATCCATTGCCGGCCAGGATATTGTAGAAGAATGCCTATTGAGAGGGATAAGTGTTATTGTCTTTGATCCAACTGCCCAATGGTCCGGCATGCTCAGGAAGTGCACAGATTCCAAGATGATGTCTTTCTATCCAAGGTTCCATATGAATAACAAGGATGCTAAAGCATTCAATGGAAATGTCCAGGCAATCAAGAACCCCAGGACAAAGATTGAGCTGAACAACTACATGAAACCCGGTGAGATCCAGATATTCACCTTGAGTACAATGACTCCAAAGGAGATTGATATATTTGTGGCAAACACAGTAAGGCAGATCTTCAAGTCTAATCTGCAGGAATTCAGAGGTCTCAAGGCATTGATGGTATATGACGAGGTCCACAGGCTGCTGCCCAAATTCGGAGGTTCCGGCGAAGGATTCATCCAGATAGAGAGAGCATGCAGGGAATTCAGAAAATGGGGTATCGGAGTTGTCCTAATCTCACAGGTCCTGGCTGATTTTGTAGGACAGATCAAAGCAAATATCAATACTGAAGTCCAGATGAAAACAAGGGATGAAGGAGATCTGAAAAGGATTGAGACAAAGTATGGAAAGGAATTTGTCCAGGCTCTTGTAAAGGCTCCGGTCGGTTCGGGAATGGTCCAGAACTCTGCCTGGAACAGAGGCCAGCCCTATTATGTGACTTTCAGGCCTATCATGCACAGTGTTGAAAGGCTGACAGACGATGAGCTGGCACAATACAACAAATATAATGAGATGGTTGATGACCTGGCTTATCAGACCGATCAATTGGAAAAAGAGGGACAGGATGTCTTTGATCTAAAACTTGAACTGAAGCTTTCCCTGGATAAGATAAAGTCCGGAAGCTTCAACATGGTAGACATCTATCTTGAAGGGCTGAAGCCAAGGATCGAGAAGATCTGGAAAGACATTGGGAAGACACCGAAAAAAAAGCAGGTCGAGCTTATCAGCGAACAGGAAATACAGGCTGAACTCGATAAAGCAAAAGAAGAGAGAGAGAAATTTGAGAAACAATCAGCAAGTGAGACAAAAGGAGAGAAAAAAGAGGAGAAAAAATCCGTCGGATTCAATGATGAAGTCTCTCCTGATAAACTGCTCAATCTTGTGAATGGCATGATAGTAATCAGCCTGAAGGGACTTTATGATGAGATAGCTGCAATAAAAAAATCAGATTTTGAGAAGCATGTCAATGAAGAAAAAAATGATTTTGCAGATTGGATCAGGACTGCTCTGGGAAATGAGAAACTGGCTGCTGTTGCTGACAAGATAATCACAAAAGAGGATTTCCTTGCTTTCCTGGAGGCAGTGAAGGCAGGGACCGGAGAAAAATATACTGTTAAAGCGCCAAGGGAAAGTCTACCTGACACAAAAGGAGGAAAAAAAGACAGCAAAGCTGATGAAAAGCCTGTAGAGAAACCAGGTGAAAAGAAAAACAAAGAAAATAAGGAAGGTGAAAATCCAAAAGCTGCATCCGAAGACAACAAAGATGAGGAGAATCCAATAGTGATTAAGGATGATAAAACAGAAGGTGATTCTGCTGAAGAAGAATCTCCTAAAAAGGAAGAAAAAACACCTGCCGGGAAAAATGAAGAACAAAAAAATGCTGTGCCTGATCAAATAACAAAACCAATAGCTGTTCCTGTAGAAAAGCCTGAAACTGAATCAGATACAAAAGAAAAGGAAGATCCTCCTAAAGAAAAAGAAATTGAGAGAAAAAAAGCAGAAAAAGAGACTATAGAAGAAGATGAACATGAAGCACCAGAGGAACAAATAGACACGAGACCAAGCAATACAATGGATTATTCAGCTGCAGTTGACCCTGAGCACTATTTCAGGCTTTCAGATGGAAGAGTGATAAAGAACCTAAAGGAATTAGGAGATCTCATGTCGAACATCAGTGATGATCTGTTTGGTGCGCATGTGAATGATAGCAAGAATTATTTTGCCTCTTGGATAGGTTTTGTTTACAAAGACAAAGATTTTGAAAGCAGAATGGCCATTTGCAGGTCAAAGGAAGAAATTAAGAAAATAGTGGCAGAAGCCCTAAAAAGGAGGGGAAGTGAATAATGATCAAAGATATTATAAAACTGATGGAAGAGCGAAGACTGAACTTAATAAATCTCTTTGAATCTGAACATCATCAGATTGATGCATCGCGGCAGCATCAGATATACGGAGCAATCGCTGAAATTGAATTCATGCTCAAGACACTGAGGTATCATCAGGATCTGAATGTCAGGCAGAATCTTTCACAAAGGGAGGACAATATGCTCAGGCTGGACTAAACATGGCAATAGACTATTCACTCATCAGGCAAAAACCAAAATATTATTTTCATCTGCGAGATGGACAAATAATAAAAAATCAATCGGAACTTGAGATCATGCTTGACAGGATAAGTGCAGAAGTCTTCAATTTTCATGTGACTGCGGCAAAAAATGATTTTTCGGTCTGGATAGATTCAGTTTTTCATGATGGAAAATTGGCAGAAAAAATCAGGTATGCCAAGACAAAGGAAGAGATGATAAACATCATCAAAAAACTTATAGATAATGCTGGAAAAACAGAAAAAAAAGAGGAAAATAAAATTACAAAACTGGAAAAACAGAGCCAAGAACCTGGTTCACCTGACCTGGATGAGATTGACAGGGACATTGAAGAAACAAATAAGGAATTAAGTGCAGAAGAAAAGGATCTGGAAACACAGAAGCAAACAAAGAAAGACAGCCAGGATTTTTTTGACAAAATCAAATCAATCAAAAACAGCATTGTCCTTGGATCTGACAGCATTTCTGAGGTGGAAAAAAATATTCCCATTGAAAACCGGAAATTCCTTGTAAAAGGATTCAAGGTCTCATTGGACGAACACAAAAAAAAAGTGTCTGACCTGAGAAAAAAAGGGCATGACACAAAAATTTGCGAGCTGCATGTTATGGGGATGATCTCAAAAATAATGATCTTTGAAGCCACCGGCAACCAGAAGGATCTTAATGAGATAGTGCACGCCTTTTACCATCTTCAGGAAGAGATGGAAGAACTCAAAATCAAAAGACTTGAGGATGAATACTCAGACCTTACTGCAATGGAAAATGAACAATCTACACCAAATACATGATAATAGGACATCGAACTTGTTCTACATGTGCAATGGAAGGATAATCGATTCAATAGAAAGCCTTTCATTCATCCTTCCGGAGATTGATGACTCAACTTATCTTCACCATTGTAATTCTCAAAAGAATGATTTTGCCTCTTGGATACGAGATATTTTTCATGAGGATTATCTTGCTGAGGAATTAAGAAGTGCCGGTTCAAAAGAAGAAACAGCAAAATTGCTGCAGAAATTCATGAAAAAACAGAGCAAAATTGAGATGCTAAGATCAAAAGAGGCACACAATCAAAAAAACACTGCTCAAATAGAGGATAAAGGCAAATCAATGCAGGGCAGGAGCAAAGATGATCTGCATCCCGGAACAGCAGAAGACTTGGAGGATCTCAAAAAAGTGCAGAAAATTAGAGAAGAATATCAAAAAGAAATGAAACAAGTGAAACAGATCCTGGCAGGTACAAAAGACAGCATCCAGAATAAGAACTCAAGTATTAACGCAACCAAAAAAAAATGGGAGAAAAAACTCAAAGAAAAAAACAAAAGTCAGGAGGAAGAAGGCCGGAAATCAAAACATCATTCAAAAACCAGGCACATACAAAAAGAAAAAATTGATATTTTCAGCAGATTGCCTGAGTTTTTCAGGGAAAAATTCTCAGCAATATCTGAGAGAAATAAAAATAAAAAAACATTTCTTCTCAATTCCTTCACTTCCAGATACAGGGATCTGTCAGCCAGCATAAGAGAACTTAAAAAGACAGGTGATGATACTGATACCTGCCGCAGCTATTTGCATAAACTAAAGGACAGCATAAAAAATTATAAAAAAGATGTTTCAGAAAATAAAGCCATAAAAGTGCTCCATCTGGTATACATACTGGAAGAAGAGATCATCAAGTGCAGGAAAGTATCATCAATACTCAAAGCATTTTCTGAAAAGATGACTGAACTGGATGGGAAGATATTTGAAATGAAAAAACAAGGTTATGATACTACCAGGACTGATGTCATTTTCATAAGACTTAAAAATAAAATAGAAATTTTCAGGGAAACAGGAATGGAAAGTGATTCTATAGAGATTATGCATCTGATCTACACACTTGATGACAGCCTTAAATCAGTTGAAAAATATTGAATCCTGCTTTTATTCACTTACTTATTCTTTGCATTGGCAGATGCAGTCATTGCATCCTGCTTCATTCTTATAAACAAACCTGCTCTTATAGAATTTCAGTTCGAATGATCTGCAGGCTGAGTCGCATGAATTCTCACACATATCAGAATCGCCGATAGAATGTGAGATGGTATTTCCTATGGGTCCGCATGAATCCTTGACAGGAAGCTCTGTAATGACAGGTTTCATTTTGACATAAACAAATAATATTAAAACACATACCAAGATTATCAAGAGCACTGTCTGCATCCGGGTCCTCTGCCTTACCCATGCTGCATATCTTTTTGAACGGACCATATACTTGCTTGAAGAGACTGAAGTTTTTAAATATTGTCCTTATTGGTCCTCTTTTTTTTTTGAGAATCTGAATTCATAATATTCTTTTATGCGAAGAAACCTTTTTTCCAGGATCTTTTTCTTTTTTTTAATAAAATCAATGAAATGTTTTTTCCCCCCCTCTTTTCTGATATGTGCATCCCATTTTTTCTCATAATTCCTGAAAAGTCTTGCAGTCTTTTTCTTATAGACATCTTTGGATTTTTTTGAGTCTTTTTTTTTGTATATCTTTGATCTGTAATCTGCAAAAAGCTCATCTTTCTCTTTTTCATACCATGCTTCAATATCAGAAGAATCCATTTTTAATTTAACTCAGGCTATATTCATATGATTCTAGTCAAAACATCCAAAATACTTGACATGAATGCAATTTAAAAGTAAAGCCCGACTCATACTCTATAAACAACATGCTCACCAACTATTGCAGTGGAACCTTGGGGAATTTCTGTATCTTTGAACAATTCGTCAATCTTATCCAGAATCCTCTTTGATATCTTTTTTTCCTGCTTTTTCAGAAATTTGACAGGCTGAGAGTCATATTCAACTAGAAAACTCATATTCCAAGCTCTTTTCTTAAGTCATAAGAAGAAGTCAGAGCACCTGATTTTTCATTTTTGAAACTTTCATTAAGCATTGCTTTCTCTTCTGTTGAAAGAAACATTTCTTTGTTTGGCATCTGGCTTTTGATGTCATCAAGCTCCTGCCTTATTATCCTTAATTCATCCATTATTGGTTTAATATCAGCTTCCATAAGAGATAGGTTATATCCTAAATATAAATATTTTATGCTTGTAATTCATGCACGACCGTTCGACTGGCCTAAATATCTGATTGATAATATATTTACAATTGTTTCTTTGAATTTCTTGCATACATCCCATAATATCTCACCATCTTGAACTGGCTTGGAGGGATATGCTGAAGAATTAAGTGAATGAAACGAAAAACATCCATCTCAATGGCTGTTTCAATTGACTCATTTTTCACTTTTACTGCAACTTTTTTTCCGTCGTAGTGTATTATCCTTGAATTTGAGATAGGTGGATGTCGCACGTACCTTGCAATATATCTTGTGATTGATAAGAGATTCAGTCTCCTTCTGTCTGACCAGACATAGTAGCCATAATAATACCTACTTGAAGAAATAGATAACCTGTTAAGGACAGTTTTTCTCCACATCTCATTGAAATTGCTATCAAATTGTAAGTTAGAAGTAGAAACAATGTGCAGGTGAGGATGAAATTTCAGATCCTTGCCATAAGTATGAAGAATGATGATTGAGCCATGATTTTCTTACTAAGAAAAAAGTGATTATAGACTGCCAATTGCTTCCAATAGTTTCTCATGCCCTTTGATCAGCTTCTTAAAATTACTGATTTCCTCTGAGACTATGCTTAAATTCTCTTTATCTCTTGAATTCACGGATTTTTCCATTCTTTATCCACTCCTTGATTTCATCATCAGTATAATATCCTTCTCTGATTCCTGTCATGACCTCAGCATATTTTGGGTCGTCCTTGACATTAAACTTGGAATGATTGCTTATTTAAAAAAGATTTTGTAGCAATATGGCTTTTATTTCTTTCGCTTTTTCAAGGTTTCAACTTTCATTCTCTCATGCACGACCGTTCGAGTAGGGTGGCATTACCCGATTGATGATAATGTGCAAGCAAACGGAGGTGATAATAAGTGTATTGTGGAATTGACGTTTCAAAAGGAAAATCTAATACTGTGCCATTTTCCTTTTACTTTACTTTTAAACCATCTACCATCACGAGAAACTGCAATTTTTCCTTCATTACTTACTAACAAATTCACTATATACATAATTAGATGACGAAAAGTTTTGCTTATTATGGTTAAGAAATCTTTTGGATTTAACATCTTAATTTTTTTGAATTTCACTAGATTGAGAAGATGCCTATCACCTGTAGCAAGGTTCCCGTTGTCATCATAGATTAGATCCAGGGTTTCAGCTTCTATAATTATCGAAATGTATTTAAGTCTGTGTTTGTATTTTTATTAGAGAAGAATGAATACAACCAAAATAATAAAGGATGTAACATTAGAAGAATACCGAGAAATTTTAATAAAATATAAGGATAAAATTAATATAAATCCACATGCTTTAGATCACTTAAGTGATGGTCAACGCAAGATATTTAAGGAAATTGACTTAATTAGTATTGTTGAAAAAGAAACTCCAAGAGGAATTGGCTTACAAAAAAATGGAAGAATCGCAGCATACTTTAGGAGAAAAGAAGGATTCATGAAAATAATCCTGGAAGAAAAGACGCAACGACTTGAAATCATAACATTTATGAATACTGATAATATACCAAATTTAAAGAGAATATAAAATGGAACGACATCTTGATGCAAAAGGAAAAGGGGATTATCTCTATGATTTTGCTAATGACATTATGACTTTTAAAATTAAGAATAGAGACTATAAAAAGTCCATTGATTTTGATAATATAGTCATTGATTTTGATACAGAAGAGTTTATTACTGGAATAAGGGTTTTTGATGCCTCGATAGTATTTAAATTATCTAAACTTCAACTTAAGAATATATCTCAGTTTGAATTTAATGCCAGTGTCGAAGATAAAGTCATCTCACTACAGATTCGATTTATTTCGACAATGAGAAACAAACCATCAGTAATACACGGACAGGACTTCATAAGAGAAGCTGTTAATTCCACTATCCATAACTCACATGTTTTGTGTACTGTATCTTAAAATTCTTCAAGCATTCTTCTTGTGACTTTTAATTTTTTCTCCTCTGTTTTCCGCCTTCCCAGGGTGACAAGAAAATATTATAAACAGGGTAGTAAATGAGTTAAAGTAGTTTAAAGTGACAGCCCACTATGCAGACCAAAGAGACTAAAGACATAGTGGATGAGGAAAACGAATTATCTTTTTCGAGAAAAATTCCTTTTTAGTTCATGCAAACCAATAAGTAAGAAACCAAGACCTGCAACCATAAGAATACCCAATGCTTCTTCTAACGGAATTTCAATTTTTGGAATCCAATTTATCCAATTATTTAGAAAATTAAGAATACCTGTAAGAATATATGATAAACCTGATACAACTGATATTGTTGAGACAACTATTTGTAACCCTGTCTCTGTTTTTGGAATCCTCTTCCGTCTTATCCCCCAAGTAATTAAAATCATTAATCCAATAATGAATCCAATGAAGAGTACTGGAAATATCACTTTAATCTCTCCCCAATAACATATCCAATTATTGCTCCTATTAATGCGAGTATTTGCTCATTGGCTCGACCATTAGAATAATAGCTACCGATTTGATACCCAATCAAACCTCCTAATACTAACCATATTAACGCAGAACTCATATTCTTGGTCTTTTTCGTTGTTCTTCTTTTCTTTTTTTTTGGCATTTTTTCGTGGGTGAAGGAGAATACAGGGTTTTACTTTCCATAATAAAAAGCAATAAATCCTATAATGAAAAATAATCCCCCTAAAACAATAAACCTTATTTTATCATATAAGTTCTCATATTTTGTATTTTTTGCTCGATACTTATATCCAAAAAATTTTGCAAATTTTGCTTCAATATTTAATCTCCAAAAATGCTCTAATTTATTACCAAAAAGAATTGATACAACACCAAGTATTAAAGCCAAGATGCTAATAACTAAATTTGAAAATTTCATGTTAATTCTTAATAATCATTACACATCTAAATATCTTTCGACATTTTTGTAGTGTTTTGTCTTCTAGTATATTATGGGTTGTCATTTTCTGAATTATATTTTTTCTGATAGTTTTTGTATCCCTCTTCTAATTGTCTTGCAAATTTCCATGCTTTTTGCCAAAATGCTGACATAAAGGATGAAATTTTTGAACCACCACTATTTTTTTGTTTTGTTGTAGTTGGATCCTGCGGATTTAGAGTAGTAGGATTTTGTGCATTATCATATTCAACTGTATTCCATACTTTTTCCTCATTAATCCAAGATTGGCTTTCTTCATCATTTCCTTCTTCCTCTTCACCAAATATTTTGTCAGATAATTTTTCCTCAGGTTTAAACAATCCAATTGTTGCTAATACTGCTCCTTTAACATAGCTAACCCATGCACCAGCTATAGCTAATACTGCCTTTGAATAATACTCTGTTGCATCTCTTGCAGTTGCCTCACCTCTCCACACTTTTGAAGCATATTGACCTGAATCAATGAAAAAAATTGAAGCACTTACGACAGCAATTGATACTAATGTTATTGTTATTAATGATGCAACTGCAATATGCCCATCCTCATCCATATAAGAATATGGATTCCCCCTCTCAAACATATATCTGTTCAAGCTCTGTGGGTCATAGATATTTTGAATCAAGGTGTCAGGTTGGCTGAATAAACCAGTACTCGGGTCATACTTCCTGAAGTGAAAGTCGTAATCTTCAGTTAAACTATCAAACTCTTTCCCTTCATAATCATACCTTCCACTACCTCCTTCAACAATCTCACCATAAGGCGTATAAGTTGTATTTTCAAGCACATCCCCATTAGTATCAGTCACTACACTTGCACTTCCTAAATGGTCTCCGTGAATGAACTTAACAACGTCATTACAGCTCTGCGCAACTTGCTGTCCCTCCAAATAGATATACTCGCAGTTAACAACTGTACCATTATGATAATCTGTTCTAACATAATCTTCTGAAAAATAGTACACTGTTTCAACTACTGAACCAGTTGCATTAAACGTCTTCTTTATCACAATCTTCTCAGCTACAGGGTCATGCACATACTCTTGTAATATAGTCCCATCAACTGTGTTATTCCTCACTCTAACCAACTGATTCAAACTGTTATACTCCCTAAAGAAACCGTCACCTGTCACAAGGTTTCCATTCGCATCATAAATAAGATTCAGTGTTTCTGCATGCACAATGGGTTGGATTGCTATCAACAATGCAAATAGGATTGCTATTGTGGTGATTGCTTTTTTCATATTATCACCACCCCTGTCTCATTGTCATCATAATTTGTGCTGTTAATCACCGCTAGTGTCCTATGGATTCCTTCATCTGCATATTCTGTCTCAACAAATATGAATGTCTCATCAGAAATATTGATAAGATCTGTTCCAACAATATCATCTACTCCATCATTGATAGTATAACTAATATCTTCAATCTGTGGCATGTTATTCTTGACCAATATCTCAAAGACTGTACTGCTCTGACCTTCAGCTAGTGTCAAAAAGTTGAGTATCTCGATAGGTGTCAGGACAAAATAATCTGTGATTAAGTCTGTTACAGTCGAAGCCTTTGCTGTGACTGAAACTGTCTTTTCTCCATAACTTGTGTAATTCTCTTCAATTATCACAAGTACCCTTGCATTATTACTAAGGTTAGTGCTGTCTGAAATGCCTATTGGCTCAATCGACCAGTTCACTTCACCATCATGCCAATTGTTCACGACATCAAAGGCAATGACCTGTGTTGTGTAATTGACAGGTGTTCTCTGATAATTCTCAATGCTTGCTCCTTCCAGGGTGAAAGTGTCAGTGTAAATATCAGAATCTCCAATCGTCTCAAATTCTACTAAGAGTGTTTTTGTTCCATCTTCGCTGTAGTTGACTTCCACAAAACTCATGATCCTCTCATTGCTGCCTATGCTGAGATTCTGCATCTCAGCATTAACACTTAAATTTGCTTCAGCTTCATCAAAGTAATTAGCCAGATCAAAGCTCACAATTCTCCTGCTGATATCCTGCATAAGAACATCATAGTTCTCTATCTCTAATCCTCTAACTGTAAACTCTTCCGTCAAGCTGTCTGTACCATCATCTGAAATGACATCACATGTGAAAGTCTTGTCACCTGCACTTGTGTACTGGTGCTGTAAATAATCTAACAGCGATTGGTCTCCTGTAAGGTTAGCTCCATAAGCTGAGCTTATTCCTTCGCTACAATTCCAGTTCACATCATACGCTGTCTCGTCAAGGTCATTGTTTATTATGAACTCAAAGACGCTATTTCCGACCAGACTGTACAGTAACTGCAACCTTTCTGCATTTATCCCGAACTGTATATCCAGTATCTCTTCATCGCTGATACCGTCTGATGACGCAGTTATTTCAACCTCATATTCTCCGCCACTGTCATAATCATGCTCAATAAACATCATGATAGAAGAAGTAACATTCAAATCACTGTCATTAGTGCTTTTTCCATCACCAAAATCAATCGAGTAATTCACTCCAGTCAAACTATCATCATCATCATTCACTAAAAAGAATTCAATAGTCTTATTTTTATTTCCTGAATCCAGTACATTTGGCTTATAAATATCAATTCCTGCACTTCCTTGAATAATCTGCGAAGGTGCATGTATTTGATTGCCATTGTAAACAAATTTCTTCGATTCATTATTAGTTACAATCTTCATCATGTTTCCAAGCTCGTTGAATGAATAGACATACCTGTCCTGTCC
>JAHIYL010000172.1 GCA_018815145.1 Nanobdellota archaeon
CAGACACTCAATATCAAAAAATCAAGCAAAAATTGGCTTGATATAATCGGATTTCACTTCAATTTTCAGGATTCTCTAGCTCTTCTTATCAATTCGGTTTGCTTTATGAAAGATTAATAGTCAGATTAGTACCCAGAGTCTATTTTTCGAAAAATATTTATACTCTAATCCACTAAATACCTAAATAAATATAAAAAAATTTATAGGGGGTATTTATAATGGATAAGAAAAAGATTGAAGAAGGTAAAACAATGGCCATTGTGTCCTACATCACATGGATAGGCCTTTTAGTTGCATTCCTGGTCAATTCAGATAAGAAGAATGAGTTCACAAAGTTTCATATAAGGCAGGCACTTCTACTTATATTGGCATCATTCCTGGTCCCGATTCCAGTAGTCGGCTGGCTTTTCGGAATATTCCTGTTCATATTATGGATAATGGGATTGGTGTCTGCAATCAATGGAGAGACAAAAGAGATGCCTGTCCTTGGCAAATTTGCCCAGGAATGGTTCAAAGGACTTTGATTGGATTGGATGAATAATAAGGTATAATAAGATGACAACTGAATTCACAGATGCATTGTTGGGAGGGGCAGCACTTGGAGGCATAATAACATTTATCATGGCATTTTTGGTTTTCATCCTGATTGGCCTGGTATTCATGTATTTCTATTTTTCATTATGCTGGATGGTCCTTGCAAAAAAACTTGGGCATAGGAATGCATGGCTTGCATGGATTCCTCTGGCCAATATCTGTCTGATATTGGAAGTAGGAGGGTTTTCATGGGCATGGGTATTCTTGCTGCTTGTTCCAGTGATAGGATGGACAGCGCTCATAGTCTTGGGATTCATCGCTACCTGGAGAGTCTATGAGAAGAGAAAATATCCTGGTATATTGTCTTTGATACCTCTGCTTGCGCCAGTCCCTGTGATCGGCGGTCTTGCAGGTCTTGCTGACCTTGTTATCTTGGGAATGGTGGAATTCATGGACAGGAAAAATAAATAATCTTAGTTTTTTTCTTTTATTTTACCTCCTTTTTGATGTTGTAGAACTCCACTTCTCCGTCAAGATATATCCCTTGATGCAGGTCAATCGGCCTCCATGAATCAATTACAAGCTCTGCAGAGAGCCATTCTGCCAGTTCTTTTGGATTGCCGATTGTTGCTGAAAGGCCTATGAACTGCATGTTCTTCAACAGCTTTTTCAGTATTGTTATGAGTATCTCCAGGGTCGGGCCTCTTGAAGGGTCATTCAATAAATGGATCTCATCGACGACGACTGTACTTATATGTCGGATCCAGGGCGATCTATGCCTTATCAATGAATCTAGCTTTTCACTTGTACATATCACCAGATCAAAATTCTCAAGAAATGCGTCTTTTGAATCAATGTCTCCGATTGCAAGAGCGACCCTGATATCAGTGTATTTTTTCCTGAAATCGTCATACTTTTCATTGGCAAGAGCTTTCAATGGCACAATATAGACAGCTTTGCCCCTGCTTTTGTATATTGAATCCATGCAGGCTATCTCACCGACAAGGGTCTTTCCAGAAGCTGTCGGTGTGCATACAAGAAGGTTTTTCTGTTCAAGAAGACCTGCTGCAACTGCCTTTTTTTGGCTGGGCCTGAGCTCACTGAATTCTTTGGAGAGAAGTGAGTAGAGCTTTGGATGCAGCCGGTCTTTTAAGTCTGATATGTTCATCTGGAGAAGTAAAAGCAAAGAGTATTAAAAAATGTAGTGGATTTTGGAGTGGGATATCCTCCTCTATATGAATATCCTTCCGTGAAGCGTCCCTGTCATGCCGCTGTAAACATAAGTGTATGTCAGAGTGAAATCCTGGACCAAACCATCAAGATAGCAGGGCGTCATGATGAAGGATCCTGATCTGCCATATCTGATCTCTACATTTGGTTCAATCCTGCATCCTTCAACATTGATCTCATCAATAATGATTGCTGATTTTGACTGAAGTGATGCAAAATTTCCAAATTCCAGTTCAACAATATTTTCATAATGGCTAAGGACTTTGCAGGAAATTCCCTGGCTGTGCGAGAACAAGACGCTTCCAGCATTGACAAAGATGCACTGCTGTGGACTAACAACTCTTCCGGTAATGTCATACTCTTTGCCTACAATCAGAAAGGCCATCGACAGGACTACGACTGCTGCAAAAAAAGTGAGCACCTTCAGTCTTTGTATCCTGCTCTTTCTTGTTTTTACCAGTTTTTTTATTTCCCTGTAAAATTTATATGAGTCAGTTGAGTCGTCCATATTCAGAGTGTATCTGTACTTTGTGCGATGAACCTGTCGATATTTGAGATGAATGAATCTTTTTCATATTGAATCGATTCCAGGTCTCTGTTTAACCTATCAAGTTCAAGTGTTGAATCATGTATTTTTTTTCCATTCAGGTCTGTCACCAATTCATCAGTCATCTTTTTTATACCATATCTTTTGTCAAGTATGTTTGTATTGATTGAATCGATGCTCTCTTTGAGAAGCCTTAATTCGTCTGCTTTCCGGCCGATTGCATTGAAATCATCAAAATGCCTTATCTTCTTTTTGCTCATCTCTTCGGCAAAGGTCCTGAGCTGTATTTCTGTCATTTCCCTATCTGCCTGTGTCTGACTTGTATGCATCTTCTCCATAAGGTCAAGATTCAATTTCATCTGATCACTGATGTTTTGCATCTGTCTTTTTGCTGATCTGATTTTTTTTAATTTTGTGATTAGCTCATCATCCTCATAATTATTGTTCTTGGCAAAATCGATCATCTCTTTTTTGGCGATTTCAGCAAACCTGTCATTTCTGATTAGTTCTTCTGACAAACTGAGCTGTGTTGCCACATGCTTTTTTGCAAGCTCTCTGAGAGTATCTTCAGATTTATTATACATGTGTTCAAGCCTTTTTTCTGTACTCTTGCAGTCTTTTTTCAATCTATCAAGTGAAGAACAATAATTTTTTATCCGTGACTCTTTTTTTTCAATCAGTCTGAGTCTCGTGCTTATGTCCCTATTGAGTTTCTTCAGCCTTTCTTCATATGGCTGGAATTTTTTGTATGCAGAGTCAGAATCTTTTATTATTGTCGGGATCTTAGAATCAATATATGAGAGCAGGCTTTTTTTTGCTTCCCTATCTTCTGGCTTTTCAGAAGGATCATTATGGACCAAAAACATATTGTTCAGACCAATTTCAGTCTTGATAAGCTTGTTTTCCTGCAGAACCTCAGCCCATGTCTCGACAACATCCGGACTTGTATTGAGGAATATTGAAGCTTCCTTTAGTGAAATTCTTTTTTTATTCTCGACAAGTTCACAGAGAGCATCTGCGCCTGTCTTGATTTTTAGAGCCATATTGTGTTTCACCTTATTTTTAACTACTATTTGATGCTAAATCATAAACTATTATATAAATGTTTTGTATTTTTACCACTCTAAAGTTATTATAAACAATACAGAAAGATTTTTATTGGTTCTCTGTGTCTTTTTGTCTAGGGTGATTGTATAATGTCAAAAATTCAGAAGATAATTGCAAGAGAAATTTTGGATAGCAGGGGAAACCCTACAGTAGAAGCTGATGTATTCACAGAAGACGGGATGTTCAGGGCAGCTGTGCCTTCAGGTGCATCGACAGGTGTCCATGAGGCGCTTGAGCTACGTGACGGAGATAAGGCAAGGTATATGGGAAAAGGAGTCCTTAAAGCTGTCGCAAATGTGAATGACAGGATAGCCATGCTTCTGATTGGAATGGATCCGGCAGAGCAGGCCAAGATTGATATCAAGATGCTTGAAGCAGATGGGACAGAAAATAAGTCCAATTTCGGAGCAAATGCAATACTCGCTGTATCAATGGCTGTTGCTAGAGCAGGAGCTGCTGCAAAAAAGATTCCTTTGTACAGACATCTTGCTGAACTTGCAGGCACAAAGGAGATAAAGATGCCGGTGCCTTCATTCAATGTCATAAATGGAGGAAAGCATGCAGGAAATGCTCTTGCTATGCAGGAATTCATGATACTTCCGGTCGGTGCTGCCAATTTCAAAGAAGCTTTGAGGATGGGTTCTGAGACCTATCATCATCTCAAGAAAGTCATCAGGGAAAAATACGGAAAAGATGCTGTGAATGTCGGTGATGAAGGAGGGTTTGCTCCAAACATTCTTGATAATAAGGAAGGTCTTGATCTCCTGAAGCAGGCTATTGAGAATGCAGGATACACTGGAAAGGTGAAGATGGGCATGGATGTGGCTGCTTCAGAATTCTATGAAACCGGAAAATATAATCTGAATTTCAAGGGAGATTCACCTGATATGAAGACCGGTGCAGAACTTGTTGAGCTCTACAAAGAGTTTGTTGATGGTTATGATATGGTTTCTATCGAGGATCCATTTGACCAGGATGACTGGGAGCCTTATGCAGGCTTGACAGAAGCAGTCAAGAAAACCACCCAGATTGTGGGAGATGATCTTCTTGTGACCAATCCAAAAAGGATTCAGATGGCTATCGAAAAAAAGTCATGTGATTCGCTTCTTCTGAAAGTCAATCAGATAGGATCGATTACAGAGGCTATAAAAGCATGCAATATGGCGCATGAAGCAGGATGGACAGTGATGGTCTCGCACAGGAGCGGGGAGACAGAGGATTCCTTCATCGCAGACCTTGTTGTCGGTCTTGGCACAGGGCAGATAAAGACAGGCGCACCATGCAGAAGTGAGAGGCTGGCGAAATACAACCAGCTTCTTAGGATCGAAGAGGAGCTTGGAATCGGGAAAGTGAAATATGGCTGCGAGAGACTGAAGTAGAGATTTTTTTGATTTTTTTCAATCTAGCTCATCAATTTTTTTAGTTTTCTCATTGTCTTTTGATTTGTGAACACATATTTCACTGAAAATATTATAACTGTTGCAAACAGGAAGAGTATCCAGTTGAATTTTACTCCTGCTTTTAATAAGTTATCAAAAAAGTTTCCGAAAAGGCCGGCATAAAATGAGTTGATAAATACCTGCAAAATACCTCCACCTATAATCAAGACAGCTGCTTGGGGCAGTGGGTACTGGGCATAGAATATCCTTGATGCAAATATAACAATGA
>JAHIYL010000173.1 GCA_018815145.1 Nanobdellota archaeon
TTGCTTTATGAAAGATTAATAGTCAGATTAGTACCCAGAGTCATTTTTCCATAAACTTTTTAATACTTTATCCATTCACTTGATATTGAGAGGCTAGGCTGGGGTGCTCGCCCTGCCCTGTTACCGTCAATGGGCGTCAAGTCGGAGCTGAAGCCTGAAAAGCGGTATTTAAGGCCAAATCCTGGTCTTGATTTTGCCAATGACATTTTGTCCTCTTGGATCGGCTTATTTGAGAATCGCGCCAGATTAGGAATAAAGCAACGCTAACCTTACTGGCTGGTGCTGAGAGGGTAGCAGAATTGAGAATAAGTCAGGGTTAACCAGGATTTGGAACTGGTATCCATTTTCAGGCACGCCTCTTACCTATAAAAAAGAGCTGATCGATATATGGAAAAACAAAAAACTCACGGCACTGCACCAAATGATATATGCATCGACTGTCTGAAATGGGAAAAATACGGCACAAAATGCAGTGTATTTTGGGAAGGCAAAAAATGGTGCACTCTGAAGGTTACCTCAATGTTCGATTGGCAGCAGCAGAATATGATGCTCGATCGGAACTATTAGCCGAGTATCCGAACTTCACATGTTACCCTGTCCTTGAATGATTCTGCATCGCTCTTCTGGCCCACGATACTGCCCCAATGCATTGGAATGGCAATCTTTGGTCTTATCAGGTTCACTATTTCTGCAGCTTCCTCTGCACTCATTGTGTAAGTCCCACCCACAGGAAACATGACAACATCTGCCTTAATATCTTTCATCTCAGGAATAGCATCAGAATCTCCTGTATGATAGAACCGGACATTGTTGACAGTCACAATATAACCAACCCACTGGTTCTCTTTTGGATGGAATGCTTTCCCGATATTGTATGCCGGGACTGCTTCAACCTCAATATGTGGTTCTTCAACTTTTATCCTGTCTCCGGGCTTTATCAGGATTGATTTTCCCTTCTCTACCTTTGTTGCCAGCTTGCTGATTGTATCAGGAGTTGTGATGATCCTTGTATTATCTCCTGTTATCTTTGCAATGTCTGATATGCTGCAGTGGTCATAATGCCCATGTGTTATCAGTATCACATCTGCTGTCTCATCCTGGCCTTTCAATTGATACGGGTCTATGAATATCTTCTTGCCATTGTATTCAAGCCTGAATGATGCATGACCGAGCCATGCCAGTTTCACATTGTTTATGTTTAGGACTTTCATCATGAATCACCTTGTAATAATTTTTCAATTTCAAATTTAAATTCTTTTGCTCTATCTATAGAAGTAACTGCCTTCGAGCGCTTAATGAAATCTAATGTATTATACTGTATATTTGATCGTTTTACCCTCTCATAATCAAAGGATTGAATCAGATTGTCTGCTTTTATCCCTGCTAACGACAATGCTTCTTCCTGTGTATCTTCATAATTTTCTAGAATTGATACTGTAAGTTTATTTCTGAGCAAATGTATAAGTGAATCTGCAGTCACTTTATGAGCAATTTTTTCTCCTACTTTGTATCCAACACTCAGGAGAACAGCATTCGCAATATAAAACATAGAATAATAACTTGATACTATGACCCATAAATCAGATTTGTTTTCGTCCAGAAGAAGCTGCGCTACTTCGAGGCTTTCTTGTGAATTCCTTTTATATATATCAATAATACCAGAGTTGGTTTTCCATTTAGCAATTAATCCATCCCGATGGTATTGCTTAAAGTTGCTGTTAGCTTCATTAATCCTCTTTTCATCCAACATTGTTTATCAACCTGTAATATTCTTCAATTCCAATAAGGATTATGTTATTTTTCATTGATTCACTGACAACTGTGAAATCTTTGCTCCTTGCCATGATATTAAACTCTGTTTCAGTCAAATTTGTGTGATGTATATTCAAAGGAAAAAGTCTTATCTTTGATAAAATTTCCTTTTCCTCTCCCCCTATTGTCATCAAATCAATATCTGAACCCTTGCTCTGAGTCTTTTTTGCATATGAGCCAAACAATAATACTATATATGAAAATGGCAGTTTTGCAAGAGATTCATAGATTACTTTGAAGTCTTTTTTTTTAATCAATTCTTCTCTTTTTTCATACTCAACCAAAAACACTGATTCAGTAAAATTGAAATTGAACCTGACAAGTTTAGTATTGCCTATTTTTTCAATATCAACACAACCTTCTCTCTCAAGTTCATGAAGTGCTAAATATGCTGATTTATAATTAACATCCCTAATTTTTGAAATGCTTCTAATTGAATACTTTGTTTCTTTATTCATAATCAAAAATTTTAATATTTCAAGCTTTTCCATGTTTACCTATGGTTTTTAACCATAATATTATGGTTTATATACATATATATAAAATTATTGGGTAGAATCGGAAATCATCCAGTCACAATATTGATATCATCTTCTATCTCAGCAGAAGGTCCCACATCATAAACCACATCTTCAGGCTCATTTGCTGCCTGCTCAGCAAAATATTCCTCAAAAGGAGCCCTTTCAATCTCACCGACAATAAGGCCTTCTGGTCTTAAGAACACTATCTCCGGGAAACCGTCATTATTGAGATCGCCAACTGTGAAATCCTTAAATCTAAAATTTGGAATGTCTTTAATATTATGCGTTACTCCTCTTATATCATAAATGTATACATCAAGTAATAATTCTTCATCAAAGAGTTGATCCCCTCCAATATACCGCCGGGAAGCTCTAAGTTTGTCTTCCCAGGATTTTGGTATATAAAACATGAAATCTGCGGTTTTGGATGAATCAGCCAAACTAACTTGTGTAAATTCAAAAAAAATCGGTCTATGCTCAAATTCGTGCTCGCTTTTATAACGAAAGATGTTTGTCCCTGCTGGATCTTGTTCATAGACATCAATTTTGTTACTAAGTGCATTATGTTTTATAAAAAGAAGATTATTCCCCTGTAGATCTTCCCCTATTGAGAAATCACAGTCATCAGGGATTATTATATCTTTGTCTGCATCTTTTATATGGTCCTGATACGGCTGATACCCATCTTCACTATTATAATAAATCCATAAAGGCCCGAGTTTTTCCCCATAACTTTTGCCCGCCCAACTTATACTTTTATAAGAATTTATGATTTCTTCAGGCCCATCATGATTATCAAGTATGTCAAATATCTCAACACCTCTTTCAACAAAGTCCCCTGTTCCAGCAAATTTTGTATTAATGGCCTCTTTAGATACAAAAGGATACTCTGACTTGAACTTGACATTGTCATAATCAAAATTATACGTAAAAACTATAACATGTTCAGAACTGACAATCCCATACAAAGTTCCCTCATACAAATCTATATAATTCAATTTATAAGGAATTATTTCTCCGCCCGAAATTATTTCCCAAAAATCTAATCCAGCAGCTTCTGTCTCCTCACCCAAATCATTTTCAGGATATTCAATTCCCATGTCGGGATATCTTGCACAAGAACTAAGCATAGTAAAAATAAGTGTAATTATGATAGCAAATATCCTTTTCCCCATCCTCTCAGCTCGTCAATAGCCTTCTTTCTGTTACGACTTCCGAATATGTAGCTCCCTGAAACCAGCACATCAGCCCCTGCCTCAACAGCCAATTTAGCAGTTTCCCCATTTATTCCACCGTCAATCTCTATGAGCAATTCCTTTGCCCTGTTCACTTTCCTTGCATTGTCAAGCAGCCTCACCTTCTCAAGGACTTCTGGCATGAATTTCTGGCCCGAAAAACCAGGAAAGACACTCATAACTGTTATCATATCAAGTTCCTTTATGTAAGGCAGCACACATCCTATATCTGTATCAGGATTCAGTGATACACCTGCTTTTTTGCCGAATTTCCTTATCTCATGAATAAGCTTCAGCATGGGATACTTTACCTCAGCATGTACTGTTATATAATCTGAACCTGCATCAGAGAATTCTTTTATGTATTTTTCTGGCTCACTTATCATGAGATGGACATCAAAGATCTTCCGGGTCACTTTTCTGATGCCTTTGACAACACAGGGCCCGATAGTGATATTCGGCACAAAATGGCCATCCATCACGTCAATATGAAACATATCCACATATTGTTCAATAGAAAGCATATCCTTCTCCAGGTTAGAGAAATCAACAGATAGTATGGATGGTGAGACTAGGATCTTTTTCCTGGATTCTTCAGTTACCATTTTATCTTTTTTGGTTTGTTTTTGTACTTATATAGTTTCTCGTTGACCTTATATTTGGCCTTCCTGACCAGATTTGTGATTCCCAGATGGAAAGTCATATTCCTGAATTTTGGAATGAGATTATATGTCTCAAACGTCTTCAGAAGCTTCTCTCTTTTTGAGGTAATTTCTCTGCTTTTTGTGTCATCTGCACTATTTTTCTGACCTATAGAACTTTGCTCTGCATCCAAATGAACAACACTCTCAATTTCCTTCAAATCAATTTCCGGAGAAAGAAGAATAGCCTGATTTTCAAACATAGCACTTGCATTTTGATAGCCTTCATAGTCTTGAACCTCTGAATTTGCCTTTTTGTCTGCATGACCTAAATGATTTGAAAGATTAAAATCCAATGATAGAAAATCCATAATTTTGTCATCATAACAGAATATGTTATCTAACTTGTTTTCTGTTGGATTGGTTGATAGATTTGATAACACTCCACACACCTCTTCTTTATCAAATTTATCCGAAAAATAGAGGTGATTGGACAGAACATTATTGAAATCCAGGAAATGAAAATGATATATATTATAATACTTACCGGCCATTGAAAGCGGACTGAAGAGACCATGATACGTTTGGTCATGAAAGGCATCTTTGAATTTTAGTCTTTTCCTGAGTATCTCAATTGTTTTATTGAAGTTCTTCGTAGAATAAAGATCAAAAGCCAATATTGTGTCACCGAGTGCATTTTGTATCCAATTGGCAAAATCATTCTTATTATCTGTGACATGCACATTGAAAAAGCTCTCTCCCTCGCTTCTGAGCTGATCAAGAAGATCAGAGGGGCTCTTTAGCTCAATACCGTTCTGTGTCCTGAATGCTTTGTGGCCTGGCAGTTCTTCAATCATGTCTCACATCTCAAAACAATGTTATGGTTTTCCATTAATGCATACTTTGTATAAATTTTCCATAATCTATCATTAAGTTCTACTAAATAAACTTTTTGATTCATTGCCCGAATCTTTAGAAAATAAAATCGAAAAATTTATAACCTTACAAATAAACATTTACTTTTGAATAAAATATCAAAAATGAGGTGGTAGAAATTCCGACAGTTCTTGTTGTAGATGATGATGAAGACATTTTATACAGTGTAAAGAAGCTACTTACTAAAAAAGCAAATTATGATGTAATAACAGCTAATGGTGGAAAAGAATGTATGGAAACCTTAAAAAAAGGTAAACCGGATATTATCCTTCTTGATATCATGATGCCGGGGATGGATGGATGGGATGTAGTTGAAAAAATCCATGAAGACAAATCGCTTCAGAACATTCCAATTATCTTTCTCACCGCAAAAGATGATAAGTTGACACAGACGGTGGCAAGCATCAGTGTTGAGGATTACATTATAAAACCTGTAGATGTAGATTTATTGATAAAGAGGATTGAAAAGGTTCTTTCAAAATGAAAAAAACCGCAGGGCTGGTATCTTTTTTTTTTATTTTCCTCAGTCCCGGTGTTTTTGCATTTTTCCCTACTGGAACAACACCTTTTATGGAAAACTCTGCAATCGTGATACTTGGAATTGAGACCATCCTTATGGTTCTAATCTCTGCAAACATATTCAGGTTCATAAACATAACAAAAAAGAATCCCGTTGTAAGATACATCTATATTGTCCTGGGTCTCTTCCTATTCAACTCAGTATTGAATCTTCTGTACTTCATCTCAACAAAAGTTGGGTGGCTGACAGATTATATGTATGTGTATCTGATTGAAAGGATAGTCATTATAATATCATTTTTTGTAATCATGCTTGGTTTCCTGAACTTCAACAAGCTCCTGAGAAATAAAGCCTGATTTGTAGGTAATGGACAAACATGAAACAATGTGAAATTTCGTTCTCAGATTCCATGTATGAGAGGCTTTTCAGATATAATATCATGCCTTTGTTTGTTGCCAACAAAAAAGGTGAGATTGTAGCTTACAACAAAAAGTTTGAAGAGCTCACTGAATCAAATGGAACTAGTCTGATCAATAAGACTTTCTCAACACTGTTTGCACCTGAAAAGGAAGAAGATTCACAAAAATTCTCGCTGATTGAATATGGGTTCTTTGATGAGTCCAGTGCTCAGGAGGTTGTATTCATATCAAAAAAACAGAAAAAATATTACCTAAGATTATGGATTGATGCAAAATTTGATGAAGACTTGTCGCTCGCTGCTGTTGAGGATTTCACAGAAAAGAGAGAGCTGGAATTGACTCTTGCCCAGCAAAACAAAAAGCTTGTTGAACTGAAAGACCAATTGCAGGATTTCAATCAGAAGCTTGAAGTGAAGGTGAAAGCCAGGACAAACCAATTGACTAAGGCAAACAAGCAAATCAATGCTCTTCTTGAGCGGAAGAATGAGTTCATAAATGAGCTTGCTCACGATCTTCGGACTCCTCTTGTACCGATAACATATCTGATTGAATCACTTGAAGATGAAATCAAAGAAAAAGAAGCAAAAAAAGATCTTGAAGTCATGAAAAACAACGCAAATTATCTGAAGCTTCTTGTCGAAGACATTCTGAACCTTGCAAGGATAGACTCAAACAGGACAGAATTCAATTTTGAAGAGGGCAATATCTATGACATTGTAAAACATGTGCTTGAAAATAACAAGATTACATTTGACAAGCTGAAGATGAAAGAAAAAAATCTTGTTCCAAAAAATACACCGTCAATTCATATGGACAAGCTAAAGATCACTGAAGTCCTGGAAAATCTGGTTATGAATGCCACAAAATTCATGAATGACGGCGGTACATTGGATCTGTCCGCAAAAGTAAAAGGAAAATTTCTTGAAGTCACTGTAACAGATGATGGTATGGGAATCCAAAAAGAAAACATAGAGAAAGTGTTTGAAGAGTTCTTCAAAGGAGACTCTGCCAGGCACACCCACAAAGGACATGGACTTGGCCTTTCCATATGCAAGAGAATAATTGAAAAGCATGGTGGCAGGATCTGGGCAGAAAGCAAAGGTGCTAATAAAGGAACCTCTATCATATTCACATTGAGACTATCCAAATATGTGAAAAAAACAAAGCATCCAAAAGGAAAAAAAATTGTCAGAAAGGAAGATGCTGCGTATATAAAGAGACTGAATATGTTGAAGAAAAAATTAAAGAAAAAATAAAAAAGGTGAATGATTATGAGAATAACTTCAGAAAAAGACTATAAAATATCCAGAATTCCACTCTATATCAAAGGATTGGATGACCAGATGGAAGGAGGAGTTCCGGAAGGCCATGTTGTCCTCATCAGCGGTTCGGCAGGCACAATGAAATCTACGGTATGTTTCAATGTCATGTATAATGAGGCAACAAAGGGCAACAATTCTGTCTATTATTCATTTGAGCAGCCATACCAGAATTTCCTGCAGCACATATTCAACCTTGGCTATGATTTATCAAAAGTGAATTTCATGGTCGTGACTGATCTTTCAGGGATTGAAAAAGAGATTAAGCAGATGAAAAAAGAGAAAAAAGGTACAATTTTTTTCATTGACATATCTGCTATAAGAAAAGAGTTGAACAAGCAAAGGGCAAAATCAGGGGATTGGGTCAATGCAATAGAGAACATCACAAAGAAACTGAAAAACCTGCTTGACATAAAGATAATGGTGATCGATTCTCTTTCAGCTCTCTATATCCACGCAGATTTTGAAGAGCCAAGAAAAAAGATCTTCTTTATTTTTGAGACATTCAGGGATATGGGAATAACCTCATTCATGATATCTGAGATGTCGATGAACAGGTCAAAAGTTGGTGAATTTGAAGTAGAGGATTTTCTCGCAGATGGTGTCGTCACTCTCTATCTCACTGAAAGGCACAGGAAAGTGTCAAGAGAAGTGGCCATCACAAAGATGCGAGGAACAAAATGCAATCATGATGTATTTACGCTCAGTTTCAAGGATGGAAAATTCCAGGCACTTTACGGCGGACAGATTCCTCTTGTTGAGTAAAAATTTTTTTTATTGTTATTTATCAATTTTCATAAACAGGAAGTAAATAGAATTCTCTACCCTTTATTCAAAGGACAAGGTGCATAAGAACAGTATTTATTAAGTTTCCTGCATATGTTCACTATCTCATTATTCTCTGTCTTTTGCATCTTATACTGGCAGCCATTCCATATATTCATCTTCCATTCAGTCAGACTATACTTTTTGGTTGCCTTATCTGCAATCTTTGTCATGACTTTCTGCTGCTCGTTATATATCTGCTCCAGCAGCTCAAGCTCCCGTTTGACCCAAGGTGGCTCCTTTTGAAGGCTATCTGAAAGAACATTTTTCAGTACCTCTGTTTCTACCATCCTATGTTCATCTGATGAAATAAAGCCTTTCCTGAGCGTTCCGTTGAGAAATTTTATAACACGTACTGTTCCAAGAGAAATCTCCTGCTGAGTGATCTTTCCGACAATCGTATTGTTTTTCAGAACAGGAAGATTCTTCAGTTTTTTCTTATTGGCAAGCTTAAGAACCTTAAAAAATGAATCATCATAATCCACGGTAATTATGGGCTTGGACATGCATTCTTTTACCTTTATTTCCTTTGTATCCTTGGATTTTGTCATGATAATGACCAAGTCATGTTCTGCGATGATGCCTGCAGGCTTCCTTTTTTCCATCACTATGAGCAGGCCGGTATTGTACTTCACCATCAGTTTTGCTGCGTCAAATATGGTTGCATCTGAATCTATAACAAAAACATCTTTGCTCATTAAATCTTCTGCTCGGATAAATGGTTTCACTTTGCTCACCTGATAAAAAAAATGATATTGATTTGATGGTGCTATGAATAATATTTACATACTCGTATTTATATTTTGCCCTATTGGGATTTATTGTGTCTGAAATAAATGATAACAAAGATTTAAAAAATTACGGACAATCCTAATATTGTTTTGTGCCTAAGCAGCCTGTGAAGAAAACTTGGAGTAGTGCCTTTCCAAAGCAATTGTATTGCAAAGATTTGGCATTAATAGAGTTAGCTGAGGCTTAGAATGCATATGAACAACCGAATCTATAAGTTTCAATAGGTATCAATTATTCGGAACAAAATTTTTGACTTTTGTTATGAGGAAATCTGCATAACTTTCTAATGTGAATTCCAAATCATATTCAGCATATGTTGAATTTACATGAGCAATGATCTTAGCCCTTCCAAGATTGGTATTATTGCCTGGCGGCACCATCATTGTATATCCCAAACCAATGGTTGATTCAGGAACATTATTTATGGAAAATGAGAATGTGCCATCCAATATATTGTCATTGAAGCTCATCCGGTCAATGAGATTTGAGGTATTGATCTCTTGCCAATTCTCCTCGCTTCCCGTCTTGTTAATCCTCACTGTGAATGTATCATTTTTTATCGATGTCTGAACAACAAAATTATCTTCAGTCTCATATGTCCTAACATTAGCATTGCTTGTGATAACAAGGTTTCCTATGTTCTGGCTCGTCCTAGGATCTACTATCCTGCTTTTTGTCTCAAATTCCCAGACGATCTGGTTATCAACAACTGAAAGTTTTCCATCTTTTATATCAAGGTTTACTACTCTCTGCGAGCCTTCCCCCTCATTGGCCACAGCCTGTATGTGCTCATCCAGATTGAGAAGCGCTTCTTTTGTCTTAGTAAAGGTCGTCGTATCCTTGAGCCTTTCCAAGATAGGTACACCTGCTTCAAGAATCAGAATCAGTGCCATGGTTGCAACCAAAGTATATAGGATGGCTGATATCCAGACCTCCGCCTTCTTCTTCCTGCTTCTCTTAATCTTAATCCCTTCCTTAACTTTTGTTTTTTTCAATTCTAATTCCTCTGGTCTATCTCATCTATCTTGAGCTCGTAATTTGAGCATAATACATAATCTCCCTGGCCTGCAATGCTGATCTTTGGAGATACGCTGACATATGAAAAGCCTGTCACTACCTCATCAATATCAAAATTATAATTCTTGGCATTTCCAGTCGGCAATGATGACACATCATCAAAATTATATACCTGCTGATCAGAAGTAACAGCCCTGACTTTTATACCTGTAATATCTTCCCTGCCAATATTCTCGATAATGAATCTTATTCCTGAAGTATTATGAAATATCTGGAAATCAGAACTGATGACCACCCAATCAATTGCCACATTTGATGAGCAGGCCATCTCTTTGTCTGACTGTTCTGACACCAATTTTGTCTGGTCTGTTACAAAGGTCCTTCCCCAACTCATCACAATAGCCCCCAATGCAATTGAGAATGCTATCAACAATACTGTAGCGATAAGCGGTGAGACTCCTCTCCTGGAAAATTTTGAAAAAAAAAACATGTATTGTCTTCACCTCTTTTAATTTATCAAAACCTATTATTATGGGCAAGATACTATCTCATTCGATGTAATTTGTGGATCTGAACACAACCTGTCCTCTGGAGATCCCTCAACATCAATATATGGTAGGATTGAAACCTGTTGCATATCGCTGCCTGCATTCACAAATAAATATTTCATTGCTTCTCCTGTCGCAAGCACAGTTTTGTTCTCAAAATTACTTACACTACCATCAGCAGATATGACTTGGACTTTTATTCCTGTAACATCAACTGTTCCTTTGTTAGTTATAAGTACTCTAAGATTATCACCACTCTCATTGCAGACAGAATAGCCATTCACTAGTTCAACAAAAGCAAGATTCACTTTTGATGAGCAAGCCAATTGATCTGCACTCTCAGAACCCACATTTTCTGTCTGTGTCACAAAGAATTCACGGGCCCAGCTCATAAGGATTGCTCCAAGAGCAATGGTAAACGCTATCAGAAGAACCCCTGCAATCAGGGGAGATATTGCTTTTTTTTTATTATTAATTTTCATTTTTTCCCTCTTTTATTTGTTTTAATTAGCATTGTTCAATCTTCTGCTTCTCAATTGAATTTTCAGGACAGATTATCTCTTCATCTTCAGTCTTAATTAATGGTATAAGCTTGACACTCTGAAGAGTTCCCTGCTTGAGAACAGTGAAGCCAGTCTCAAAATCTCCCGGATATAAGCTAATATCAACTTCCTTTGTCTCAGGATCATCGTACATGGAAATCATCCTTATCTGAATCCTATCTATCTTGATATTACCTACATTAGATATATTCATATTTAAAATTTTTGAATTTTGACATATTCCCTGGATATTTATTCCCACTTCGCGGCAAAGCAGTTCATCTGTGCTCTTTTCAATCTGGTGGCTTGTCTTCTTGACCCTCTCTAAGGTCCAATTTATCATGAAAGCTGATATTACAATCACCATTGAAACTATCAGAATCCAACTGAGATAAGAGCCTATCCCTCTTTTTTTCATGAATTTTTTCATTCTTTCCGAAATATCAGCTTCAGTTTTGTATTTTCTCCTTCAGTAATATTAAAACTGTACATTAATGAGTCTACTTCAATTGTTAGATTCGTTGCCAAATTTATAATACTTTCTGAATTGACCGGTACCAATTCACGAAATACTGTATCAGTAGAAATATATGCAGGGGAATTTAAATAATTTACCACAAAACCTTCATTTTCTGAGTATATCAACACATACAGAATTCCCAGATCAATTTTCTTTGTTTTAGCATAATCCATATAAGAAAGTGTGAAATTTTCAAATAATTCGGTTGTTGCCTGTTCATTAAATATGGAATTATCAATCACAATATATGCTTCAGCAACATAGTTGTCATAGAGCTCCTGGAATCCTTCATCATTATCTCTTATACTGATACTGTTGACGACACCCATGAAAACGACACTGCATAAGATTATCACTGCAAATAGATAGTATTGCCCCTTTTTTGATTTGTCTGCAGTTTTTTTAATCATATTTAAACACATTTTTTTCAGCATAGCTCATATCATCTGTTATTATCAATTCAGTCTCTGAAGTGGGACTCTTCTGGTTCTTTATGACCAGTTTATGGCTTCCGATGTTGAGATTATTTCGATAAGCAGTGTTTATTGTCAAATCACTGTAGCTGAGGATCAGATACAGAAAATTTGCATTTTCATTTGAATATCCGAAATGCGACAATTTTTGTTCCAGAAAAGTCTCTTTCTTCAACTCATTGTCCTTTCCTTCAAATCTCACATTTTTCTTTGTAAGGAAAATGAATGATTCATCTCTCACATCTGAAACCAGATTGAGCTTATTGCCTGAATAAGACTTTGACAGCTCCGGATCAGATGAAGCAAATCCGAATGTTGAAAAATTTTGGACTGCAAGTATCAGTCTTTCCATGACAGTTATGTTCTCATTGTATAATAACTCAATCCCCAATATAAGGCTCAGCGAGTCCACTGTACAATCAATCTCGATTAATGCATTGTCAATCCTTATTTTAAGAGGATAGATTTTTGGCTCGTCCGGAGCCAAAAAAGTTATTGTATAGGATCCATCGCCATTATCGACAATATTGTAGCCATAATCCAATCCATCCAAAGAAAAACTTACTTTATCCTTGCCTATCTGACTGATTAGGTCTGAACCGCTCTTTAGTGTAAAATCAATCTCTGTCTCTATGCCAATAAAGGTGTGAATATCTGCAATAGGAGATATCTCAGTAATTACGGCATCTGAATCCACATCAAAACTAAAAAGATCAGTCATTGAATTATCATAAAGATCTGTGCATCTGAGGTCAATTGTCGCAGGAATCTTGTCTGCCACCAATATTTTTGCCTCGTGCAGAGTAGAATTTGTATAATCAAAATCCGAATAATTCCCTGTTCCGATTTTATATTCACACGATGCTATCTCATCAGTCCATATTGCTATCACAGGACTTATGGATCTTGATTTGGCAACTGGTGATTTTTTTATTATGACTGGCGGAGCAGTATCGATTGAGATATCTATTTGATTTGACCATCTCCAAAGGCCTGCCCCATTTTCAGCTCCGACCACTGTTGCAAAATCATCAGAATCTATATTTTCAAATGTGCAGGACCTATTCTCAGTATCATATATCATCTGGCTCTTATAATAACTTCCATTTTCATAGGTCAGATTGACCATGTAACTAGATATCCCTGAAATATCCTCTGATTCGCTCCAAAAATAGGTAATATTTTTTCCTACGGCATTGAATACAGTATCAATTATTTCAGGTCTTGTCGGCGGAGTATTGTCAATCTTTGCAAAGAATGATCCATAATCTCCACCCCAGTTTCCTGCAGCATCCCGCGCACGCACATTGAAATAATATGCTCCTGAAACAACATTTGAAAAATTGTGGCTGAACAGGCTCTGCGCAGTCTCTTCAGCGCCTTCAGGTATCTGGTCAGGTGTCACATTAGTCTTTGACAGGATGAAGCTGAACGCGTAAATACCTGACAGAAGATCGGTGGCAACACCTTCAAACAAAATTTTGTCAGTATCAAACCAACTAACTGAATCCAACTCATCATATGATTGTGCAGTCCTGTTCCAGAACTTTGCAGAAGAAATCTGTATGAAATTTGGTGATTCAAGATCTATGATCAGACCATCTGTCTCTGTAGAATTTGTGAGGCCTCCTGAATTTATTGCTGTAACAATGAATGTGACATTGTCTCCATGTGAAAGTCCAGGCCCAATATTTGTGATAAATATCTCTGTCTCCAAGGTCTCAATGGTCTGATTAAATATTTCATTGATAAAAACCTGAATCTGGTATAAGAGAGGGATTCCAAGTACGTCCACTGATTCATAATCTTCTGCTCCATACCAGCTTAAAATGATGTTGTTCACGTCATTTGTGAATCCCTGATCAATGACAATGGGCGCACTTGGGGGAGATACATCCAATCCAATGCCGGAAGAGTTATAATTTATTGAATCATTTAAAAGCACAGCCAGACCAGAAGAATGATTTATCAGACCATAGACTGTTTTTATGCCGTCATTTTCTGTCAGCTGCCAATATTTTTGTGGTACGCATGGCTCCCATGAAGTCCAGTTTGTATTAACTGGTGGAAATTCAGGTGCTTCATAAGGATTATCATGGTTGATATATCTGCAGACAGTTGCGGTATCACTGTAGTTCAAACCTAAATATACTGTCCTGATAGAAGTATAACTTACATTGACTTCAGTGAAACCAGTCTGACCAAAATTGTAGACTTTCAAAGATTCATCTGTAACTACAGGTGAAGATACTGTCACAATATTTGAGCTCTTCAAAGTACCATCGACATAACCATCGTTTGGTGTGACTCTGCACTGCCACTGGTCACCGAGCGTTGTCTCATCTGAAACTAATACATTTGAATTATGGCCTGAAAGGCCTGCCTGGTACTGGGATAAAATTTGCTCTGGTGAAAGAGCATAATTGTAAATTTGGATTTCATCTATGGTGCCATTAAAATCGTTAAAAAATCCATCGTCATCATTTAATCCAACAAAAGTGTTTTCATTGTCCTGCCAGGCCCCTTCATCTATTGAATTAAATGAACAGCTTGTTGAGTCAGCAATATTGCCGTCAATATAAACATAAGTATTGGTATTATCGTATATTCCAACAACATGATGCCACTCATTGTTTGTAAAAGAACCATCTCCAGTTGCCACACATCCAGCTCCAGTTCCATTTTCAGTGACTGCAAAATATGCATTTGCATTGTTAAGAATTGTCAACAAAAAGAATTGGTTATTACTTGCAAAATCGTATCTTCCAATAATTGCTGCTGACATGTCATTGTCATTTTTATTAATCCATGCACTAAATGAACAACCATTGGTGCATACGTCAGAGAAATCACTACCGGTTCCTATTGTAATATAATCATTATTTCCGTCAAACTCATAGCCCCCGCCAACCTTTCCCCCAGTCCGGCTCCAGGTCGCTCCATTGACAGCACCATCATTCCCATTACCTGAATAATCCCTGACACTTGTTGCCTCGTTCCCATTATTACCCTCAAATGGCATATACAAGACACTTACCGGCGAACCATCCCTGTACCAAGCAGTGATATTTGATACTGGATCACCATTTACATCATAGACATTGTTCCAGTTACAGGTAAGGTCACTGGCTGCACCTGGTGAACCTGGAGTGATATACGGATTATCATGGGTTGGAGCAGTGTTTCCGGCAGATATTGTCACTGTATTAGAATTCTTTTGTATACCATCAAGATAACCATCGTTTGGTGTGACACGGCACTGCCAGTTCTCACCAATTGAGGTTTCCTCTGACACATACATACTTGGATTCCTGCTTTGAGACTCTGCTTGGTATATTGAGTTAATCTGATTTCCACTTAATGCATAATTGAAAATCTTTACTTCATCAATCAAACCATTGAAATACCAGAAACCAAAAAAATTTCTTCCAATTTCCCAATCTGTGCCTGGCTCATCACTATAACCAACCATGGTTGTACTCACTGATGCAGAATCCTGATATAGAGTCAAATTATTTGTTGAATAATCATAAGTAACTGCAGCAAAATGCCAAGTGTTTATTGTAGTGCTTGAAGCTAAATAATTCTGAGATCGAGTTTCATCACAACAAACAACTCTTAAAAAACCATTTTGCACATATATTGTGCATCCATCTGAACTTCCTGCTGCCTGTGCATCTTGATTTCCCATAATAGTAGCCCTTGTTGTAATATCGCTTGTTTTATACCATCCCATCATAGAAAAACTTGTATCTGAACCAATAACTATAGGAGTATCAATATAATCATTTCCATCAAATGAATAAGCTCCACCCACTTTCCCTCCTGTCCTGCTCCATGTTGTTCCTGCGACAGCACCATCATTTCCATTACCTGAATAATCCTTGGCATTCGTTGCCTCATTTCCATTATTTCCTTCAAATGGCATGTAGAGAATGTTCACTGGCAAACCATCCTTATACCACGTTGTGATATTTGTCACAGGATCGCCGTTGACATCCACAACATTGTTCCAATTACAGGTCAGGTCACTAATATCTGAAGGCGACACAGGTGTGATATACGGATTATCATGTGTCGGTGCTGTGCTCGATGATATTGTCACTGTGTTTGAGCTCTTCAGCGTCCCGTCAAGATAGCCATCGTTTGGGGTCACGCGGCACTGCCACTGTTCGCCTAATGTGGTCTCTTCGGACACAAAATTATTTGAATTGTGACCTGATAAACCTGCCTGATAATCTGATAAAATTTGCTCTTGCGATAATGCAAAATTGCGGATCTTGACCTCATCAATTTTACCTCTAAAATAGGAATCAATCCACACATAGATGTTACCTCCAATTTTAACATAGTTGCTCCTATCCTGGTTTATCGTAGGATCAGTCGCTGTATGCGATGCAGCCAAATTTCCGTTTTTATAGAACTTACTTTCAGAACCATCCCACGTGTAGGTAATATGCACCCATGTGTTAGCAGCAAAGACATTCGAAGCAGCAAAATCCATTCCATTTGTGTGGCCGCCATCACTGTTCCAATATACTAAATTAAGTACATCATTATACTGATAGATCGCCCATTCCCAGTTTGAAAAGGGTTTTCCAAAAATTCCTCTTCTATCTCCTCCAACAATATTGTCAGGATTAGCCCAGAAGGAAATTGATACAGAATTAGTCTCATCCCAACTAAGATCCAAGCTAGTATCAATATAATCACTGCCATCAAAAGAATAACCTCCTCCTATCCTCCCTCCTGTCCGGCTCCATGTTGCCCCGCTCACAACACCATTTTTCCCATTACCTGAATAGTCTTTTGCAGTTGTGCCTTCATTACCGTTGTTTCCTTCAAAAGGCAGATATAGTGCACTCACAGGAAGACCATTCCTGTACCATGCGGTGATGTTTCTCACAGAATCGCCGTTGGCATCCACAACATTGTTCCAATTACAGGTCAGGTCACTAATATCTGAAGGCGACACAGGTGTGATATACGGATTATCATGTGTCGGTGCTGTGCTTGATGATATTGTCACTGTGTTCGAGCTCTTCAGTGTCCCGTCGAGATAGCCGTCGTTCGGCGTCACCTGGCACTGCCACTGCTCGCCAAGTACTGTTTCCTGAGATACGAATACATTTGAATTATGGCCTGAAAGGCCTGCCTGATATTCAGATGATACCTGTTCTTGAGACAATGCAATATTGTAGATTTTCACTTCATCCAGAATGCCGCTATACCAATAGTTGCCGCAACCAGAGGGATTGATTATGCTTCCGTACCTGTTTCCTAAAAGGACATCATTATTGGTTGCAATTATGCCTGAAGGTGCAGTATCTGTATCTTTTAGGCTCCCATCCAGATAGAGACGCATCGCAGTGCCTTCCTTTACAAAGACCGCATGATGCCATACATTTGCTGTTGTGGCTGAACCTGACCAGACATATGCATCTGTCGAACCAATAAGCCTAAAATATGCCTGACCATTCCATTCCACAGCCAGATACCATCCACCGGAATTACCGCAATTGTCCTTATTGACCATTATACCGCTTTTAGAATTGGGTTGATTATACCATGCGGATACAGTAAAATCTCCTGTCTGAACATCTAGTATGTTTGAATCAGGAATGCGGACATAATCATCTGTACCGTCAAAAGTATATGCACCTCCGACCTTGCCGCCTGACATGCTCCATAAGGGAGGAGTATTGCCATCTCCGTTCCCAAGAGTATAGTCTATAGGTGTACCATCTTTGCCGTTTCCTGAATAATCTTTCACACTTGCCGCTTCATTACCATTATTTCCCTCAAAGGGCATGTAAAGCACACTCACAGGAAGACCATTCCTGTACCATGTTGTGATGTTCCTGACTGAATCTCCTTCTGCATCATACACATTGTTCCAGTTGCAGGTAAGATCATTATTGTCTCCCGGGCTCGCAGGTGTTACTGTCGGTACATCATGTATCGGAGCAGTATTCGAAGCACCAGTGTATGTCACATCAAGCTTGGCAGATTTTAAAGAGCTACTGCTATAATCATAGATACCTTCTAATGAAGCACCTGCTGATGTCTGGCCCCATACTGCAAGACCAATGTAGTTGTTTGCAGCCCAGTCCGGCCTGTCAATTATATGCTGCACCAGTGCTGTAATATCGGGTGATAATGACCATGAATCCACAGGCAGCCCTGTTGAAGGTATATTCCAGCTCACGAGAGTTGACCAATAGCTTCTGCTGTATATATTGTTCACAGCACCGGTAAATACAGGTGCATTTCCAGTGTCCTGTACATGGATACCAACAGTGTATGGATTATTTGCTCCTGATTTGTATTGAGACATCAATCTTAGATTTGCTGAATTTATGGTTGCACCTTTGGGTATATTCAATTTAAATTGGTATCCTCCGACATCATTCCAGTCAGTATCACTGAACCTAGCTGAATTCAGTGAGCCAGAAGAAGCATCATCCCATGCATCCCTGTTGTTGGCGTCAATACTATAAGAGACAGAAGTCATATCTGATGAATATACTTCCTCATTTCCCAGAGTATGGAACTGATCCTTCATCGTCAAATATGAAGCATCTATCCATGCGCCTGAACGAGGCGTTTTGGATACCCTAACCTCGTCAAGCTTTCCGTTGTATTCTTCTGATGTGTAGCATGTTGCACTGCTTGTCGATAGGCAGCCAATCTTGTAATAAGTAGTTGCCGCTTCATCTACATCATCAAAAAAACATGTTGAGCCTGAGCTTCCGCCTACAATTCCATCAATAAAAAGGTAGTTGCCTGTGGTATTTACAAGCCACGAATAATAATGCCAGGCAGTTGGGTTTGACAGGGTGACTCCATAGTAGATATCACCTGGCGCTCCACATCCTGCGGTCCATACTGAAGCTTTGTTTGTTGTCTCAAATCCAAGTTCAATGGTATTGTCCCAGCCTGAACCGCTTCCGTCTGATGCCCACATATTCTGCCATGCATCACCTGTGTCATCCGCCTTGAACCAGAACTCAACAACTCCCTGGCCGATATTGTTTAGTGCATTGTTCGGAAGGGAGATGCTTTCATTGTATCCGTTTGTCCCGATCCATTCCGCTGCGCCGTCTACCTGACCTGCAACATTCTGTGTGACTCTTGCTGTCACACCATCATTGTTATTGGCAGTAGAGTCCATGGTATTTCCAGATGATTCGGACAAATGCCATACACCGACATAATTGCTGTCCCATACACTCTCCTTGTTTTCACCATTTGCAGCAGAATTATACCCGTAGTACAGCCATATATAATCGCTGAGGGAAGAAGCTGGGATATTTGGCACTTTTACCCATATATAAGACTGGCCGTTATAGACCCATTTTTCTTTCTCATAACTAAGCACTGTTGCATCATCTGAATCAATGAACCTCATGTCATAACCATCGTTTCTTGCCCGGGCATAATTGAAACTTGAAGAATTCAAAATTATTAAAATTGGAAAATTTGATAGGCTTGAACCAAGAGGCTGTTGATTGAACAATATTTTTTTCCTGTACTGGTAGTTAGTATTCCACCAAGCGCAAGTGCTATTAATAATAATTGAAAATAAAATTATAATCAAGAGAATCTTCAGGAATCTAATTCTGGTGTTTTTGTTCAACATTTCAAATAAAAAATTATACTCTTCATTTCCTCGTAAATTGTATTGCCTTTTTTCCGGCAGATGTCCTAATCTTTTTTATTGTATACATCCCCGATCGCTCTGCCTGAAAATTTTCATCTGTGAATACATCCAATGTATCGTAGTCAAAGATGACCTTAATGATATATTTCTGAACCAGATTATAGCCAAAGCTTGGATTCACTTTGGACATAAATCCATTTTTCTTTATTATTGAATTTTTGGTTGATATCTCAAGCGCCGGCCTTGTATAAAAAATATACAGATCATTATCTGTATTTGCTGTAATATTGAATTTTCCAGGCGTGATTATTGCATTTTCATCATCACTCGCCAAACCTATGGTATTCCCTCCTGTGTTATATACCATATTTGAAAGTCTCGTTTCAGGAAGTAAAGAATGAGAAATATATTCTGCCTGGATATTAAGTGAAGCAACTGTCAGGTCCAACACATTGCTAGGCTTTCCGTCAGCTGAGGCAATCACCTGATAATTTCCATGAGACTCAGGCGCAATTAAGGATATCTCATAAAACCCTCCTCCCAAATCAAAGACAGAAAAATCAATAGCCTTTCCGTCAATCTTCACATCAAACATATTTGCTGTCGCCCCACCCAGCTGGGTCGCTCCGTCACTCACAGCAGCATTGAAAGTTACAATCATATTCTGATAAGACATATAGGTTGCCGGAATAGCAACATCAGCAATTGTTTTTGCAGAATCTGCATTCAGATTTATTGAGATGGAATCATTGATATTTGCATACATGTCTGAACAATTTATCAATAGGCTGGCAGCGCCATTCACATTGTCAAGCATTGTCTCATGATAAGAATGATTTGTGTATTCAAATGAATAGTATTCTCCGCCAAGCTTGTATCTGCAGAATGCTTTCTCATCAGTCTTAACCCACACAATCGGAAAATTCGTCATTACTGTTCCTGACTGCATTGATGATACTTCAGGAATATCTGTATCAATCACTGTCTCCTTCTCATTGGACCATTTCCATAGTCCTGCTCCATTCTCTGCACCAATAATTAAAAAAAAATTCTCAACTGTAACATTGTCAATAACTGCTGATGTTGCGCTGCCAACTTCAAAAACACTTCTGAATACTTCACCTGTATCCTTATTTGTAAGATTTATCATATAGCCTAATATTCCTGATTCATCTTCTGAAGGGCTCCAGGTACAATAGACTGATTTTTCATCAAAATTATACTTCTCACTTGTAAGGATTGGCCTTTTTGGAGGAGTACTATCAATATGGACCATGAATGAATCATTTTTTCCCCAGTTTCCTGCATTATCTCTGCTCATGACATTGAAATAATATATGCCTGGCTTCACATTATTAAATGTGTGATTAATCTTTTCACTGAACTCCCCAACTTCTCCTTCAGGTACTGTGTCAGGCACCTCATCTTCCTGCTTTAGAGCAAAACTGTAGGCTCCGACACCTGAATCAGCATCTGCGGATTCCCATCCAAAAAATAACTGGTCAGTATTGAACCAGCCTGATTCATCCAAAGTCCCCATATTGACAGAGTTCTTTTCAAAATAGGTCTTGTTTGTTATGAGCATCCACCAGGGATCTTCAAAATCAATCAACAGTCCATCTGAAGACGCTGCTGCAGTCAATCCTGCTGAATTTATTGCTGTCACCTCGGCAACCACTGTATCTCCATGTGATAGGACTCCATCAAGTCCAGTAAATATGTTTTCTGTCTCCATAGTTCTTATTATAGGGGTAATAGGTGATCCGCCTTCCAGCAGAACAACATCATATTCCAGAGGAATACCCAAAATTTCAACTGATTCATAGTCTGTTGCCCCATCCCATTTTATCCTTATCTCAGCCGGATTATTTGTAAAACTTCCATCATCAATCAAAGGTGCAACCGGTGGTGTGACATCAAGACCTGCCCCTGTCACATTATAATATATTGAATCATTGTAGAGAGCCTGGCTTCCTGTTGAATAGTTTATCTGTACATATACTGTCTTGTTTCCCTGAGTCTGGCTCAGCTGCCAGTATTTTTGTGTGATGCATGCTTCCCAGGGAGTCCAGTCATTATTGACTGGAGGAAGATCCGGCTTTGTCATCTGATTATCATAATTCAGGAACCTGCAGGCATTTGCAGTGCCATCAAAATCAATATTTATATAGATGGTCACGATAGAAGTAAACTCATGGCTTATCTCTTCAAAACCTGTATGCCCAAGATTCACAATAGTAACGTCATCTGAAAAAGAGATAGGAATACATAAGATTATTGCCAGTAACAGAATTAGATTTATCTTAAACACATTCTCCTCTTTTTTCATAATTCAATCTGGAAATTAAAAGAGCTGTAAGAATATATAAATCTTCTTTTTTCCAAGTTCAAATACTATGTCACAAAATGAAAAAATGATGAATAGAGTAAAAACTAATCATTGACTTGAGTGATCTCAATCACCATCTCATCCTTTTCATTCAGACCGAGGTTTCTTATCAGGAATTCATGCTTTCCCTTGTTAATTTCAAAAATCTCATTGAAAAGCACAGCGTTATAATTGATGGAAGAAATAAGATGGTATGTCTTCTCGACCTTATATCCGAATGAATTGAGATCATTATCAAAAGTTCTCTCTTTAAGATAATTCTCTTTTTGGAGCAGCATACCACCCCTTGTTGCAAAGAGGTATACATTATCAAGATATCCTGTGCCCACATTAAGACTGGATGAACTGCTAGAAATCTGTACATCAGGACTGTCTGAAGCTGCGCCAAACACAACTGATCCGCTTTCTGAATAGACTATCTTGCTTGATTCCACTGGTGACAACCCCTGTTTTGTAAAAGTTGAGACCAAAACAAAATCATTTACAATGATGAATTCAGTGGATTCTACATCTCTAACTGAAATTTTCAGAGTCCTGCCGCCGCTTTTGTCTGTGACAAACGATATCGCATACTCTCCCGCACCCAAGTCCTCCAGTATGAAATCATCAATTATAATATCATCAAGCATCACAGAAAACTCTGATTTTCTGATCTCACCCAGTTTAGGCGTTGTATTCACATAAGTTGTATATGGAACATCTACAAAAGGCGTTGTAAATGAATACACATCTGTACCTGTAAGCAGCGAAGTCGGCAGATATTTGAAGTTAATGGTCTTACTTGCTGCAAGACCCACCATATCCTTGCATATGATGTTCATTGAATAGTCCTGACCAATCTCTGCATCAAACAGCGATTCATGATATGTATCATTAGTATACTCAAATTCTGTGAATCCCCCGCTGCTGTACCTGCAGATGCATCGCTCATTTGTCTTTACAACAATGATAGGTTTATTGATTATAGTACCATAAGGGTTGCCATCAGGCTTTGCAAAGATTATGATTGGAGGTGTGATATCCAAGTTCCTGTCAACAGTAGAATTTACTCCTGCCTTATCTCTTGCAATCACTTCAGCCCTATAATTATGGCCAACAGTGGCACTCAGTTCATATGACATGACATTTCCTACCCAGGCTGAAAAAAGAGTCGTATCTGTGGTCAGATCAGTCACATTAAGATGATAGCTGTCTACACCTGATGCAGTATTGGTTGGCAAATCAATCGATCTTGACCATATAAAATTTATCTTGTCAGCAATTGCTGATAGTGTTGGATTCATTAGTTCCGGTTTTGTAGGAGGAATAGTATCTATTCCTATCGGACCGATTGTGTCTTTCGGGCCCCAGTTCTCTGCCTTGTCCTTTGGTTTGATATTAAAATAGTACTTTCCGTCAGGGAGATTTGAAAATGTCTTTTCTGTCTCATCTCCTATGTCAAGGATCTTGTCAGGTTCTGCATTCGGATTGTCAGACAATATATAACTATAGCCGCTTATATCTGATATTGAATCACTTCCAAGCCAGGTGAATGTAATTGATGAATCCAGTGTCCAGCCATTTACAAGTCCGAGTGGCCCTTCGATATTCACAACAGGATTATCTGTATCAACAATTATCCCGTCTGAAATGGATAGGTCAGTTATATTATTTGAATTCAATACCTTGACAACAAAATAATAAGACCTGCCGTCAACCAATGACAATGAATAATTTGTCACTTCAGTCCCTGTTCCGGAATCTGTCCAATCCACAATTGTATTGCCAAGAGAATCATTTATCATGTATCTGTAGAGCAGTCCAAAATTATATTTGATGGCTTCAGGATCATATGCACCATACCAGTATGCATGCAGCTGAGTTTTGTTGTTTGTATAATCCCCGTCATCAACAACAACTGGCGGTGTCGGACTGGTCAGGTCCATACATCTTCCAAGAGGATCATACATAATGGTATCATTATATGTGATGATGCTATTGTCTTGATTTTTTACCTGAAACATGACTGTCCTTAATCCTGTTTTATTTATCATAGCCCAAAGCCTTGTGCTTGTGCAGGGTTCCCAATATGGATAGAAGCTGATCCAGCCAAAAGTATTCTCATTGCCGAACCTACATGTCTGTGCACCTGGTGGATATACCAAATCTAATGAGACCACAGGATTTGTTGTGCACTCAGGATTTGTCTCGAGGTTCTTTTCCAGAGATGATATCCTGACACCTACAGGCACTGCCTGTTCAATATCAAAAGGCATTGAAAAACCAACATTGTCACAGGCTGAATAATCATCACACCTGATCTTCCATGTGTGATTTCCATTAATAAGATCATAATCAAAAGTATTTTCCGAATTGTTCTGAATGCCAACTTGTGACAGGACAATCTTGTCATCTATCATGAGGCTGCAGTTGAAGTTCAGTTCATCTGCATCCCAGACACTGTAATTGAACTTGAGATAATAAACATCCCAATAGGTTGTAATCCTGGCGTCATCCAAAGGAAAAATAGATGTAATATGAGGCTTGTCCCATCCTATATTCATTTCAATACTCTTGTTTGATCCTGATTGATATGATCTGCTTTCATCAACAATGCAGTATACTTTGTAGGCTCCCGGATCTGCTGCCCCGCATGAGAATGTCTGGATATTTCCTACCCATATGCCGGGTGTGCAATATTCACCTGTATTAGGTATACTGTTATTATTCAGATCTATATATGCTGACAGGCTATTTGATATCCCTATTCCTGATTCACAATAAACATTAAAGTCCTGCTCGCTGCAAGCAGTCACATCATCCACAGATATACCTGTGATGTTAACACGGCAATTTGCATCTCCATGCAAAGGCACATTGCCGATAGATCCCCTATCCATAGTATCATAATCCCATTCACCATCGCAGTCATTGTCTATCCCATCATTGCACAACAATTCTATGTCCTCGCAATTGCATTCAGGTGCCTCATCAATAATAAGGTCACAGTCATTATCAACTCCGTCGCATACCTCTCCCCTGAGATCAGGGACACAGGTGCATGATGGAATTTCATCGATAAGTCCGTCACAGTCATTGTCCTTGCTGTCGCAGATTTCAGGTGATGGGAAAACAGCTCCTGTGCAGCCCCACCATATATTGTTTGTGCATATCTCTGAACCATATTCGCATTCTCCAATGTCTGTGTCAGGTCCGCAAATTCTTGCATAATTATTTATTTCCCTTCCTATATACAAGAAAACATCATTTATCTCTATGCCAATTGAAGCATAGAAATACCTTCCTCCAGTAATTGTTGCGATATAATCCATGAGAGTCACATCAACATTACCAGTTCCTATTGTATATACAACAACATTATTGCTTGCAGCATATAATGCCTGAGTATTTGGGTTCAGCCCTCTGTTTGAATAACCATCTGAAAGGAGTAATACGAACTTTCGGCTGCCTGTGCCGGTTTTAATATTATCAACTGCAAGCTTCAGTGCATCACCAACAGCAGTCCAGTCTTCAGCATAGATTGTATCCACTGCATCAGATAGAATGCCCTTGTTTTGGGAAGTCATTGGTATTCTATCCTGGATCAACTCTGCTGTTGTTGAAAAGGATATTATTCCAAGAGTGTCAGTTGTTATCCACTCATTCAGGTTGATAAAATTTTTTGCTGACCTTTTTACTAAATCAATTTTAGTCTCTCCTGTTGTGGTTGAGGACCTCATGCTTCCGCTGTTGTCTATCACCAGGAAGATGTCTACCGGCACACCCGTAGTATTCATTATATCATCCGTACATACAAAGACTTCAGGGACAGGTGTCCAAGTCTGCAGCGTGCTGTTGCAATATTCGTAATAATTGTCAGAATCTACATCCTGGACACCGGCAGGGTGGCAGGTGTTTCCATAGACACAATAACTGGTGCTGTTGCAGCATCCCAAATCCGCCGGGTCAGTTGTGCATACACCACCTGTACATATCCTCGAGATAGTGTTCTCATTGGAATCATCACCACAACAATCCAATAGCCCTCCCAAAGCTGTCCATACACCTGTCCCACAGTTGCACGTGTACGAATTCAAGTCTCCGTTCTGGTAAAAAGCTCCGTCAAAACAGGAGGTATATCCGCCTGAACAATAATCCTCTCCAACATCGTCTCCGCAGCAGTTGTTCTGGCCTCCGTCTCCGCTCCAGCAGGATTGCTCTCCATCTAAATCACAGTTCCCCTGTGTGCCTCCAAATCCGCACTCACAGGTATAGCTGTTTGAATCACCTTCTGTATAGTATGCTGCATCAAAA
>JAHIYL010000174.1 GCA_018815145.1 Nanobdellota archaeon
AATTGAAGATAAAGTAAGACAAGATATTGGAGAGGACAGGTTCATTGAGCTCCGGGATGAGATAGCTGAGAAAGAAAAAACAGTAGGAGACCGCTATCAGAGAGAGATTGTGATAATAGGGATGCTGCTTTCAAAAATTGAAGGAATTGATGCTTTCTCCTATCTTGAAGAGCTTCAGGTGCCATTGGTTGTCGTGGAAAAAGTGTTTGCTTTTTTAGAAGATGGAGAGGTCTGGTAGAAAATGAAAGAATTCATAATAGGTCTTGCAGAGGAGGCAGGAAAGCTTCAGCTCAGGCATTTCCAGGATCATGTAGTATCATACAAATCACATAAGGACCTGGTGACTACTGCAGATATTGCAGTTGAGAAATTCATAAAGGAAAAGATTGTCTCCAGATATCCTGACCACAGCATAATTTCAGAGGAATCAGATAAGTTAGAGAAGCATTCAAGATTCACATGGGTCATAGATCCTATTGATGGCACAGCAAATTTTGCACATAATTATCCCCAGTTCTGTGTGTCAATAGCCTTGATGGAGCACAGCGAGATCAAATTCGGTACAGTATACATGCCCTTCTATGAAGAGATGTTCTATGCAGAAAAAGGGAAAGGTGCATATCTCAATAATGAGCGGATATTTGTCACAGAAAGGACTGAACCTGATAAATCAATGATGTGGTATCTTTCAGGTATTGATTCAGCTGATCTGGACATGAGATTGAACCTTCAGAAAGTATTTATCCAAAGTTTTGAGAGGGTGCGGGGAATAGGTGCACTTGCGCTTGAGACATGTTACGTCGCAGCCGGCAGAGGAGAAGGAGTGATGAGATTTTCAGATGGTGCCAAGATATGGGACTATGCAGCAGCATCGCTCATACTTGAAGAAGCAGGCGGCAAAGTGACAGATCTGGAGAATAAAAAGATATCATTTAGAGAGATGAAGAGCGATTTTTTAGCGACAAATGGCCGAATTCATGAAAATTTACTTAGAGTGATAAACAAGAGCATGAAAGAAAGATAGAAAATAAAAATATTCAAAAAAACAAATCAAGGAGGGCGTGAAGCCCTCCGAATAACGGAGGAACACTAAAATGAGTAAAATAATTGGAATTGATTTAGGAACATCGAACAGCGCAGCAGCCTTTTTAGAAGCTGGAAGGCCAAAGATCATCCCTTCAGCAGAAGGAGCAACACAGTATGGAAAAGCATTCCCGAGTGTTGTCGCATTCACAAAAGACAACCAGCTTCTTGTTGGTGAACCGGCAAGAAGGCAGGCAGTGTCCAATCCAGAAAGGACAGTCACTGCTGCAAAAAGGAAGATGGGTACAGATTACAAATACAAGATAAATGGCAAGGAATATTCTGCACAGCAGATCTCTGCGTTCATTCTTCAGAAGATCAAAAAAGATGCAGAGAGCTTTCTTGGAGAAAAGGTCGAAAAAGCAGTGATAACTGTGCCTGCTTATTTTGATGACAATCAGAGGCAGGCTACAAAGGATGCAGGTGAGATTGCAGGGCTTGAAGTTGTCAGGATAGTCAATGAGCCGACATCAGCAGCACTCTCTTATGGCCTTGATAAGACAGAAGCTGAGCAGAAGATACTTGTATTTGACCTTGGTGGAGGGACACTTGATGTCACTATCATGGAATTTGGTGAAGGAGTATTTGAAGTCAGATCAACATCCGGAGACACCCAGCTTGGCGGGACAGACATGGACAAAGCAATTGTTGATTTCCTTGTCAAAGAATTCAAATCAAATGAAGGTATAGACCTATCAAAAGACAATGTTGCTATTGAAAGGCTAAAGGAAGCCGGAGAAAAGGCAAAGATTGAGCTTTCAACAGTCTTAGAGTCTGATATAAATCTTCCTTTTATCACAGCAGATGACAAAGGGCCAAAGCATTTCCAGTATAAGATGACAAGAGCAAAGCTTGAGCAGCTTGTAGAGCCGATCATTAAGAGATGCGATACACCTATGGAGCAGGCAATGAAGGATGCAAAGCTATCTCCTTCTGATATCAGCAAGATAATCCTTGTCGGCGGGCCCACGAGAATGCCGATTGTACAGAATTTTGTTGAAAAATTCATAGGCAAAAAAGCAGAAAGAGGCGTTGATCCTATGGAGTGTGTAGCGATGGGTGCAGCAATCCAGGCAGGAGTCCTTGCCGGAGATGTAAAGGATGTGCTATTGCTTGATGTGACTCCGCTTACACTCGGAATAGAGACTCTTGGCGGTATCTTCACTAAGCTCATTGAGAGGAACACAACCATCCCTTCTAAAAAATCCCAGGTATTCTCTACTGCAGCTGATAACCAGACAGCAGTCACTATCAGGGTCGGCCAGGGAGAGAGGCCTATGTTTGCAAGCAATAAACTGCTTGGCCAGTTTGATCTCGTCGGACTGCCTCCGGCTCCAAGAGGAATCCCTCAGGTTGAAGTGACGTTTGATATTGATGCAAACGGGATTGTGCATGTAAAAGCAAAAGACCTTGGTACAGGAAAGGAGCAGAGTATCAGGATAACCGCAACCCAGAAATTATCTGAAGATGAGATAGAGAAGATGAAAAAAGAAGCTGAGATGCATGCTGCAGATGACAAGAAGAGGATGGAAGAGATCCAGACAGTCAATGAAGCAGATACTTTAGTCTTTTCCACAGAGAGGATGCTCAAGGATTTTGAGGGCAAGGTTGATGTTGCAAAAATAGAAGAGATCAAGAAGAAGACTGAAGAGCTTAAAGAGCTGTTGAAATCTGAAGAAAAGGATATCGATGCACTCAAGAAGAAGATAGAGGAAGTGAATGAGGTAGTCCAAAAGGTCTCAACAGAGATGTATGAGAAGGTCGCTAAAGAGAGGCAGGCACAGCAGGGAGCAGCAGGTGCAGGCCCGATGCCGGGAGCAGGAGCAGGGGGGTATCAGCCGGGTGACCAGCCAGGGCATGACGACCAGCAGCCTCAGGGAAAGAAAGAGAAGGTTGTCGATGCAGAGGTCGTCGATGACGATGAAGACGAGAAGAAAGGCAAGAAGAAGTGAGGAATTTTTTCTTTTTTTTTCTCCGTCAACTTTATAACATTCCTCTTTTTTCTTCTTAAGTAAAATTGAATCATTTCTTTGATTCTGGTTATATTTGATACAATATTAAAACAGAGGTAATATTAAAATGGAAGAACATAAACAAAAATGCGGATGCGGTGATGAAGACTGCAAAGATGATTTCAATATGGAAGATGTTGTATATGACAACAATTTTGCAATTAACGGCATTCTTGCACTCTTGATTGATAAGAAGGTCTTTACAAAAGAAGAGTTTGACAAGAAGCTTGAAGAGATCGAGAAATCAATGCAGGAAGAGTAGACAGATACTGCTGATTTTATTGTTTCTAAAAATCCACCGGTCAGAGAACCGGTGGGATTTTGCTGTATTCCTGGCGAGTCATTCAGCTGGACCGGTGGATTTGAATGCACAAAGAGTCTATGACTCTGGTGTGCCAAATTGCATAGTCAATTTTAGCACTCAAAGTTTTCCTGATTACAATCAGTATGGGCTTTGCCATCAGTCATAGACATGATGGAAAACTTTGACATTTTAATTTTCTTTTTGCTTCATCGCAATATTTATAAACCACAATTTCCCCCTTTTCTCCACAATGGCAAAATACAGTTTCAAGAACGATTACAGCGAAGGTGCCCATCCAAGGATACTCGAGGCATTAAGTAAGACCAACCTGGCCCAAGAAGCGGGGTATGGCGAGGATTCATACTGCACAAAAGCAGCAGCATTGATAAAGAAAAGACTAAAAAATCCAAAAGCAGACATACACTTTCTTTCAGGAGGCACACAGGCAAATCTTATAGTGATCTCTTCAATCCTGAAGCCCTATGAATCAGTCATAGCTGCGGATACAGGGCACATAGCAGTCCATGAGGCAGGTGCAATAGAAGCTACTGGGCATAAGATTAATACCGTCCCAAGTAAGGATGGGAAACTTGCAGTAAAGGATATCAAAGGAGTAGTGGATTTCCATTCAGATGAGCATATGGTCAAACCGGGAATGGTCTTCATCTCCAATTCAACAGAGATTGGTACTGTCTACAAGAAAAAGGAACTTAAAGCAATTTCTGAATTCTGCACAAAAAATAAGCTGTATCTGTACCTTGACGGTGCAAGGCTTGCTTCTGCTCTCACCTCAAAATCAAATGACATGACTCTGCAGGAAATCTCAAGCCTTGTTGACACATTCTATATAGGCGGGACAAAGAATGGAGCTTTGCTCGGTGAAGCGATAGTCATCAATAATGACTGTCTGAAAGAGAATTTCAGGTTCCATCTCAAGCAGAAAGGAGCGCTGCTTGCAAAAGGAAGAGTGATAGGGATACAATTTATGGAATTATTTAAAGACGAATTGTATTTTGACCTTGGAACACGCGCAAACAAGATGGCGGAGAAGCTTGCAAAAAACATTAAAGCAGCAGGATATAAATTTCTTACTAGACCCCAGTCCAACCAGATATTTCCAATTTTCCCGAATAAAATGATTGAAAGACTGAACAAAAAATTTGAATTCTATGTATGGTGCAAGATAGATGAGAGAAGTTCAGCAATAAGGCTTGTCACATCCTGGGCGACTGATGAGAGGTCAGTTGACAGATTCATTGGAGAAGTCAGTAAACATTCTTAACGGCGAGCTTTAGCTCGCCCTGGGGATGATGAAATCCCCTGCCTTTAGGCAGAAATTCTAGAAAAAAATATAGCGTGACTTCGCATAATATTTTTTGCGGACGAGGTCACGCTGTAAATTTCAACACTTTTA
>JAHIYL010000175.1 GCA_018815145.1 Nanobdellota archaeon
ACATTGTGATAGAAGAAGTGTTTGAGAATTCTGCATAGAAGATATCCTCTTCATCAGGATTATCCAGCTGAAGGTATTGGCTGTTTGATCCCCATGTTATGTTTGCAAAGACACTTCCAATCCCTATGTTGTCAGTTGCATTCACTGTAATGTTGAGTGCATATTCGCCGCTTGAGAAAAATACAGTGCCGGGAGTTGGATTCACTTCATTTACAGAAGGGTATATCAGATCAGTATTAAGAGCAGTCACAGTGAAGCTCACATCATCTGTATCAGAATAGGAGGTATCGTGGTCGTATCCGCAGATAAGATCTTCTTCTCCCATATATACTATTACAGCCCTGATTGAATGGGTTCCGCCGGTATTATCCAATTTCAAGCTTGTGGTTACATATTTTTTTCCATCAAGTTCTTCCATTTCACAAACATCATTGTACACCGCGACCCAACCTGTGCCATTGTTATAGGATATGGTGATTCCGTCACCGTCAAGGTCGCAGTCAACATAAGCATTGACAACAATGGTATCATTTCCATAAAACGTAGAACCATCAATATCAGTCACATTTATATCTTCAATATACTCATATGTGAAATCATTTCCGTCCATGCACTCATCAATTGTGTTGTATCCGTTTCCTGCTTCATTTCCTCCGCTGCATGCCTCGCCGCAGATGCACGGCGAAGTGGTCCCGCATGAGATACCAGCTGCTCCAAATGCTGATTGTGAATACAAAACTATGAATAAAAGAAGCAGAATGCTCTTCACCGGTTTTTGCCCTGTCTCTTTTGCCATATGTTCCATTTAACTCTTTGTTGGTGTTCTTGCCTATACTATATGTGACTCTTATATATTACTTATTTGTCCATGAATATCTCTTCAGTCGGGTAAACGACTATTCCCTGATTTGCCAATGCCTTGAATGGTACTATCTTTTTCTGATGCTCTGAGCCTCGAAGCTTGATTATCTCGATTGCATTCAGCCGCTGGCTTCCCTGCCGCATGTTATATAGTGCAAAGACTGCGTCAGCCAGGAATTCTTCAACTCCGCTCTTGCTGTATTTAGTTGTGGAATGCTCGATCTCTGTTATCATGAATGAGGTCATACCAAGATTCCGGAATGTGTCAAATATCTGTGACATATATGCCCGGTATCCCTCTTCCTTGCCAAAAAATCCTGCTGATATCGCAGACAATGAGTCGATGACAACTACATCCGGGGTGATATTTTCAGGTATCAGGTTCCTGGCTTCATTCACTTCAATCAGGAGCTCTCCCCTTGCCTGTGCAAGCAGGGTCTCAACGCTTCTTGACATCTTGAAAGGATCAAGATTCCTAAGGATGAGTTTTCCATCTGCAATCAGCTCTTCTGCATTCCAGCCGAAGGGTTTAGTGTTTCTAATGAGATTCTCTTCCTTCTCTTCAAATGAAAGATACAGTGCAGTCAGTCCTCTCTTTGCAGCATTCACAAGCACATTCATGCAGAAAGTTGTCTTCATTGTGCCAGGTCCGCCTGATATCAGTATCTGGGAGCCTTTTGGTATTCCCTGGATGATGAGGCTGTCAAATCCTGCAATCCCTGTCTTCATGAATTGGCTCTCCTTTTCATTCTGAATGTCTGAATCTGCCTCCTTAATTTCTGGTTTCGGCTCCTTTATCTGATCAGGAGGCGACGCTTCATTTTCAGGATTTTTTTCTATTGATCCTTTTTCATTTTCTATTACTTTGGTATCAGACCCATCATCTGAATCGACAAGATCAAATATCTCCTCCTCTTCAGCATCATTGATTTCATCAATACCATCATCCTTTACAATATCATCTGCCATTTTTTTCACCTTCTTTTTTTTTACAATGCTTTTCTGCCTCTTCTATCTTTTCCATGACAAGGCGTTCAAAGCAGTGAGAAATATCAGCATACAATTTGGTCTCTACATTCTCATAGACCCATTTAAGAATCTCTTTGTCCATATACAGCCATACCCGCTCTTTCTTAGTTTTTGGCTTTTTCAATTATATCACAAATTATCAATTTTTATCAATTTTAATCAATTAATTCAATCAATATCAATAATTGTGATAAATATTGCTATTGAAGTTTATTAATCTTTCTGTTTGCGAGATGAAAATATTTAGAGAAAATGGAGGAGTACAGTTTGTCAGATTCTGCACTCAAAGCACTGTTTCTTCAGGTTGTCGTATGAGAATTCCATAAGTGTCTTCAGGTTGACAATATCCTCAATATTGTACTTGATGAGCTTATCCAGGCTAGCCTGATCTCCTCGCTTGTATTTATGCCATAGCCTTACTGCCTGGAACCCGTCCATGTCTGCTACCTCATCATCCCTGGCAATACCAAGCTGCTTTTCTATGCTCTTTAATCCGCCGCTGTATCCCAAGGCTTTCAGTGCATATCTTAAATCAACATGAAGCTGGTTGAACTCAATATCAGGAAACTTTGTTCTCAAAAAAGGTATATCAAAGCATATGCCATTGAATGTGACTAGCATAGAATACTTTTTTATCTCATCTGAAAATTCATGGAGGTCGATTCCATTCACAAAGACCCGGGAGGACTTGCCGTCATAGACACCAATAGTTGTCACATCATTCCTGTGCTTGGACAGGCCGGTTGTCTCAATATCCAGAAAACAGCATCTGTCAGAGAATTCAGGATATGCTCTCCAATGCAGTCTTCTGGGAAGGATGGGCTCAAAAAACAGATGATTCTTTTTTTCGCATTCGCATCTGGAGGCATGCACCAGTTTTTTTACCCTTGCCTTGCTTCTTATATCGAGCTTATCAGAATTCTCCAGAAAAGAATCCCAGTCATAGACTGATTTTTCCCATAGCTCTTTTTCCTTTTTCTCAGTCACTCCGGGTATATGCAGAAATGTATTTTTCAGGATATTTGATCACCAGTTAAAAATTCTGAAAGATATTTATATAGATGATTGTGATTGAGCATATAAATTAGTTGGGAAAAAAAGAAATAATATTTATTTGGACAACTTGAAAACCTTTGCGGTGATGATGATGGTGACACAGACGCATTTCATACTAAAATGCTACTCACTATCGTTCGTCTAGTCACATCATCACCGCAATTATTCTGCATTCCTAAGAATGCAATCAAATAGATTTAAACATATATAATTAAATACAACTCTTGCATTACTATCCAATAGGGTGATTATTAATGGAAAATGAAGTTCTTAAATGCATATATACAAGACGTTCTGTCAGGAGTTTCAAAGATAAATTAGTGCCAAAAGAGATAATTGAAAAAATACTGAAAGCTGGCGTGATGGCGCCTTCTGCCATGAACAAGCAGCCATGGAATTTCTCTGTTGTTGAAGGTAAAGGGAATATCACAAGATTTGGCGAGAAGGCGCTTAAGGGCTGGAACCTGATGAGTGTTGCTGCAAGACTGGGTGTAATGCTCAAGAAGGCTGATTCAATATTTTTCAATGCACCGCTTCTGATAGTAGTGTCAGGTAAAAAAAAATGGATGTTTCTAAAGGATGACATCAATCTCTGTGTTGAGAACATGTTTTTGGCAGCACATTCTCTTGGCATAGGTAGCTGCTGGATAGGTTTTGCGCTTCCGCTCGACAAAGATAAGACCGCAAGAAAAGAACTGGGCATTCCAATGAATAATAAGATAGTTGCTCCGCTTGTCTTTGGATATCCTATGACGGAAAATAAGAGGATACCTGAAAGAAAAGTGAATATTCTGAAATGGATAAAATAAGCATTGTTTCCTGACACTTTGAAAAAAGAACCATTTTCTAGTGATAACTTTAGAAATATTTATAATTAAAGCAATCCTAATTTTTTATATGTTGGGGAAAGGTAAATTTGCAGAACAGTTGGAAACAAGATATGAGACTACAACTGATGGAATATATTGGCTTGCTTCTCTTATTGAAAAATATGATCCGCTTGGCCTGATCCTGTTGAATCCAGGAATTGCAGAGACAATATCTGCAAGAGCTTTCTATAATTCCATCAACGCAAGCCTCCTTTATTTTCATCCTCATGAACCGCATGGAGCTAATGAAGATTTTGATAAGATATTGTCTGAATTGTCTGGCATGATCCTTTCAAGAGAAAAGACAACACTTGATGGAATCCTTGAAAAAGATCTTTTTTTAGATGCAGAATCAATAGAAGGATTCCATACTGCAAAATGGAAACTAGGTATACAAGTTGTATGGTCTCAAGGACTGATACCATTTTTTGTATCAGAAGAAAAGAACCATAT
>JAHIYL010000176.1 GCA_018815145.1 Nanobdellota archaeon
ATTAATTGCTCTCAAAGGGAGATGTTGGCTAAAGAAAAAAGCTCGCAACCTTGTTGAATTTAGAAAAATCCTCAATCGACTCGTTTTTGTGAAAAACGCAAAAGTTTAGTATATGAAAAAAAGGAACAGTAAAAACAAAACCTTTTAATTACTTTATTCCTTTGTATTTTTTTAAATGAACACGACACATGATGCAGACAACACCTGGACCATCAGATTCTCCGGATATTCAGAATCAGACAATAAAAAGATCGAAGCTCTGACCAGCATAGGGAACGGATATATCGGAACCAGAGGAGCATTTGAGGAATGCAGAGCAGATGATATTCATTACCCAGGAACCTATCTTGCAGGAGTCTACAACAGGCTGACGACAAAAATTGCAGGTAGGGAGATCGAGAATGAGGATTTGGTCAACATCCCAAATTGGCTCCCAATAAAGTTTAGGATAGGTGATGCAGAGTACATTGATATTGATTCTTCAAGTATATTGCAATATGAAAAAATCCTGGACATGAAATCAGCAGTCCTATATAGGACCCTGAGATTGAAGGATAAAAATGGAAGGATTATCCTTATTAAAAGTGAGAGGTTCGCAAGTATGGCTGATCCGCACACCTGCACAATAAGATACACCATAATACCTGAGAATTTCAGTGAAAAGATCACCATTAGAGCAGGTATAGATGGTTCAGTCCAAAACAGCGGTGTAAAACGGTATGGCGACCTTGAAAACCAGCACCTTGCAATAATCAAAAAGATTTCAGATAAAAACAAGTGTACTCTTGTTGCTGAGACAACAACTTCAAAAATAAAGATTGCACTTACATCAATTGTAAGGGTTTCCTCAGGGCAAAAAATCACATCCAGAGCTAAAGAAGAGTCTGACAAGGAAATTTATAACCTAATCACTGTAGTAGCAAAAGAGAAACAGGAGATTGTATTTGAAAAGATTGTCTCAATATATGCATCAGATGACAGGGATTGCACTGATCCCATAGTATCATCCATCAATTCATCAGCTTTGGAGAAAAGTTTTGATGTACTTTTCCATGAGCACAAAAACAGTTGGGATGAACTCTGGACAAAAGCAGATATCCTGATTGATGGAGATCCTGAAGCGCAAAAGCAGCTGAGGTTCAACATATATCATCTATTCAGTGCATTTTCCCATCACAATATGTCGATTGATGCTTCAGTGACTGCACGCGGCCTTACAGGTGAATCATACAGAGGCCATATTTTCTGGGATACAATGTATATATTTCCGTTTTATTTTTTCCATTTTCCAAAGATTGCCAAAGCAGGGCTAATGTATAGATATCAAAGACTTGATGAAGCGAAAAAAGCTGCTCAGTTAAAAGGCCTCAGAGGAGCCATGTTTCCCTGGCATTCAGGAAGCGACGGCAGGGAAGAGACGCAGATAATTCACCTGAATCCTCTCTCAGGAAAATGGGATCCTGATCTGACAGCAAACCAGAGGCATGTCTCATCTGCGGTGGCATATAATACTTGGTACTATTACTGGTTCAGCCAGGACAGAGAATTCATAGAGACATATGGCGCTGAAATGATGATTGAAATAGCTTTGTTCTGGACAAGCATTGCACAGTATGATGAAGTGACAGGAAGATATTCTATCGATGGTGTCATGGGACCAGATGAATTCCATGAAAAAATACCAGGCAGCAAAAAGCCCGGACTAAAAGACAATGCATACACAAATATTTTTGCATCCTGGGTAATAGATAAGGCTCTTGCGCTGAAAAAAATAATACCAGAACGATTTGACGAATTGACTGATACTATCTCTATCAGCAAAGCAGATATTGAAGAAATGAAAAAAATATCTTCCTTGCTCAAAGTACACATCCATGAAGGGTTGGTTGATCAGTATGATGGTTTTCTGAAACTGAAAAAAATCGATTTTGATAAATACAAAAAAAAGTACAGCAACATACATAGGATGGACCGGATCCTCAAAGCAGAAGGCGATTCGCCTGATAATTATCAGCTGACAAAGCAGGCGGATTTTTTGAATATTTTCTATATATTGCCATTTTCAGAAGTAAAGAAAGTATTCCAGAGGAAGGGATATGGTTTTGAAGAAGAAGACTACAAAAAGAATTTTGAATATTATCTCTCATGCTCAAGTCATGGCTCAACTCTGAGTCTCATTGTCCATTCATATCTTGCATACATGCTGGGAAAAGAAGATCTTGCATTGGATTGGTTCAAAATGGCTCTTGGAGCAGACCTGAATGATATCCAGGGAGGAAGCACAGCTGAAGGGATACATACAGGTGTTATGGCAGGGACAATATACATCACATTATGCGGATTTGCAGGATTTGATTTCCATGGGAAACATCTCTCTCTTGATCCGAAGCTTCCAAAAAAATGGAAAAGCATAAAGTTTTCAATATTGTTCAAAAAATGTGAGTACACTATCCTGCTGACTCATGAATATATCACCATCGACTCCCCTCAGAAAACAATTGCCAGTATACAGGGTAAAAGAATGACCCTGAAAAAAGGAGAGAATAGGTTCAGACTGAAATGAAAGCAGTAATATTTGACCTTGACGGAGTGATCCTTTCTACTGATGAATACCATTATCTTGCCTGGAAGAGGATGACTAATGAAGAAGGGCTGAATTTTGACAAAAATCTGGGTGAAGAGCTGCGGGGGATAAGCCGTATCGATGCTTTAAAAATGATACTTGACAGGTCAGAAAAGAAATTGTCAGAAGACAAGATCCTTGCACTTGCTGAAAAGAAGAATGGCTTTTATAGGGAATTTTTAGACAGACTCTCCCCAGCGTCCATATTTCCCGGTGTTAGGGAACTGATGAAATATCTAAGGAAAAAAGGATATAAACTTGCAATCGGTTCAGCAAGCAAGAATACAAAACATATTTTAATGAAAATCGGACTGTTTGATTCATTTGACGCAATAAGTGATGGAACAAACATAACAAAGAGTAAACCTGATCCTGAAGTCTTTCTCAAGGCTGCTGATATGATGGGCATTGACCCAAAAGAATGCATTGTCATCGAAGATGCTGATGCAGGCATCCTTGCTGCAAAAAGGGCAGGGATGATTGCTGTCGGAGTAGGTTATGCAAAAGACAGCAAGGATGCTGACTATTCAGCAGACAATGTTGCAGATATTGACAAAGGAATATTTTTCTGGAAGATGGAAAAGATAACCCCATTCTCATTTCGTACACTCCCTATGGACAGTGCGATCAGAAGAGCATATTTCCTGGGAGAAGTTGCTGAGAAAATGCTCAAAAGAGACGTATCCCATGAAGTGATGAAGAACGCGCTTAAAGAAGTTATCCCTGATTTCTCAAATTACAGGAGCAGCAAGGCAGAACAGGATTTTGAATTGAATGTAGAATCAATATTGAGGGATTTGAGAACAGTATACCTCAACAATAATGATGAAAAGAACCTTCAGGGATTTGCTGATTTAAAGAGCAAAGTGATCGAATTCTCGGCTTCAGTAGCTATACCAGAGGTAAAAAAGAACAATCTTTTCTGTGGAATTGACGGAGGCGGCACAACCTCGAAAGCATTGATTGTGGATGGTGAAGGCAATAAGCTAGGATACGGAGTAGCAGGTCCAAGCCATCCCATGGCACACGGGGTGGAGCGGTCGATGGACAATGTTATCATGTCAATAGAAAAGGCTCTCAAGGCAGCGGGCTTGCCTGAAACAACTCATCTCAGGCGGATATGTCTGGGTTCAGCCGGGTTCGACAGCCTTGAAATGCACAGGAAATCTATCCAGTATGTCCTATCAAAAAAAAGCAGCCTGCGATTCACGTTCGATGATTTCTGTTTTGTGCCTGACTGCATAATCGGGTGGTTTGGTGCTTTCAGCGGAGAATCTGGCATAATCTTCAATGCCGGTACCGGCGATCTTGTGCTTGGATATCATGATGGGAGGGACTCAAACAACAACGAAGGCAACAGATTCGATGACTGGACAGAGACCATCAGGCTCGGGGGGAGGCTAATCGGCTATCATGTCGCTAAGAGGCTGAAAGGGAATAAGAATCCAAGGCTCTCAAGACTTTATGATTATATAGGAAAGATGGTAACCAATGGTAAGATTGTCATAAGGTTGTGCAAAGACTGCAATTTCGAAGAGATACTCAACAAGGTCCTCGAATCACCCTACATTGATTCAGGGATTGATATAAATGAGGTAGGAGAGTTCTCATTGGCATTGTTCATGGCAGCAGAAAATGGGATTAAAGAAGCAAATGAGATGATTGAAGAAGCAGTAAAAAATTCAACCGATTTTATCAAGGATGTGGCAGAGAGGATCGGCCTGCATGGAAAGGAGTTCAAGGTTTCACCCCTAGGGTCACTCTTGAGGAATCCTATTGCTTTTGGAAAATTCAAGAGTTATCTGAAAGAGATTGAGCCACTGGCAAAAATCTATCAACCTGAGAATGGTCCCAGGACAGGCGCAGCAATGATTGCCATAAGAAGGGTAAGGTTCTACTGATACAATCACTTCATCCTGGTCTTCTCAAAAACTTAAATAATCCTGTCCATGAGCAGCCTCAGCCTTGCCGGTTCAGTCACATATCCTGCAACTTTCATGAGAAGATACTGCTTTTTTGATCGGATTATATAGCGAATGCTCAGGATCTGGAAAGGAACACCTTTCTTGAACTGGTCAAATTTTGCGCTGTCAATCTCATATCTTTTTTCAAGCTTAAGTTTCACATATGTCCTGTCCTTTCCTTCATATCTGCCGCCTATCTTATATCTGTAATGGATCTGGATAGGCATATTTTTGTATATCCCTTTAATCCTTGGCTGCTGTGAAAATTTGACATAATACTTGAAACCTAGTTTCTCAGCAGCCCTCAAAACGCAATTCAGGAGAATATATTTTTCAATGATCATGACAAAAAAAATGCTGTAAATCAGCAGAATGATGACAATAAACTTGAACAATACTGAGTTACCCTGCAGTTTATACACATAAAACAATAATATTAAGCTTACCAGAATAGGAATTATTGTAAAAAAAAAATTCCTGTGTAGTCTTTTTTTCATTTTTTCACCTTTTTTTAGGCAACTGCCTTTAGCATCGCCAGCACAATCTCTCCAAATATGCTGAAATAGACTGTATGCACAATCAGATGGGAGATGTTATATATTAGGAAAAAAAGTGGTAGGCCCCAAACATATTTGTTCTGAAAATATCCAACAACAACATCAATCATACATACAATGATTCCTATGAATACAATATTCAGGTTCCCCAATAAAACTGCAATCAGCATATATACAGTCCATTGGAATCCTGCAATGAACATCGTAAACTGCATCCCTCCGGTCACAAGTTCAGATATCGGGTTTGGAATCAGCAAAAACAAGAGTCCCCATTTAAGTCCAAGCCCTTTTGTCAATAGGATAGCTACAAACATTGCCGGCTCCCAGACTATTGGTATATGTCCATAGTACCTGATCCTAACATATTTTGACACACCTGCTATCAAGGACAGGACTGTCCAAAGAAAGATTTTTTTATACTTCATGAAAGTAATGAATAAGAAAATCAGTACAATAGCAGTCTTCAAAATACTAGTTAGGTTTATCTTAATAGGCTTGAATTTTCTTACTTTTTTTTCCTTTATTTTTTGTCTTAGCATCGAATTGTAACCAAAAGATGGATACCTATATAAAAATCAATATTAAAGAATTAGGCAAGCAATTATTATATATAAATATAACTAATCTATGCTGACCATATTTTCATCTCAAAGAAACAAATATTTATATGATATTATACTCTCCACATTACAATGCACAAGAAAATAAGGACAGTTATCAACAATTATATACTGAAAAAGGACAGATTCAGTTTCTTTTTCATAATCAATGCAGTGCTAGGCCTATTGGTCATTATCTTGCTGTTCTTCAAGTTCAAGACATTCTGGCTTGTAATGATATTTTCTTTCATCATATTCTATGTCCGGTGGAAAAGGCAGACCATGGGAATCCATCTGACACTGGAACCCATAATCCTTTTCAGTGTGATAATGCTAAAACTAGCAGGCTTGAAATATGCCTTGATTGTCGCAACTATCCCCAGTCTATTATCAGACCTTGTCAGCGGAAGACTGAGAAGCGGTACATTCATATCAGTCTTATGCAAAATTTTGGTGCTGGTCTCAATAAACCTGTTTTCAGGAAACAATCTTATACTTGTAACAATGGTCTCTTACATAGTCTTCAATGAGCTTGTCGGCACAGCCCTTGCCTTCCTTGCATCAGCAAATATGGAAGAAGTGATTGTCCAGGTCCTGACATCCACGATGATAAGGCTGGTATATCTAAATCTTTTTTTGCATCCTCTCTGCTTGCTGGTCGGGGCGGGCTGTTAGAACAATCAAGAAAAAATCAACTATTCAGGCAAGATTTGGATGGGTGCAGATGGATGCTCTTCTTCCAAAAGATATGCGTAACACTCCTCTTGATTCTGCAATGGAGGGTCTTTATCCATACACATTTTCTGACCCTGTTCTCCTGTTAACACTTCCAGTTCATTGCATCCTTCATTACCTTCTATTACACAGATATGGTAGCATTCTGATCTTTTTATGCATAAATAATCAGAAACAATTATCATCTGGGGCTGGGATTCCAGATAATGATAACAATTCTCTCCTAACCTTATATTTTTTGTATCGCAGGCTTCTCTTCCATCGTCTGCAAGTGCTGTTCGCGCATCATTACAAGTGTAACTATTCTCTTCCATTATGCAATCATAATAGCAATATAACGGTGACATGCAATTACTGGCTGTCTTTTCAGCTGTACCTCCATTGTCTCCACCGCCTCCACCACTGCATCCGCTCACAATCAGAGTCAAAATAAACAAAGAAATCAGTAAAAGATTTTTCATCTATGTTAAACCTCGCCGTATTTCATAGCTTGTCATTTTCACATCTAGTTATGGCAAAAAATTCCCTTTTTCCCCTCGCTTATTCTGGGG
>JAHIYL010000177.1 GCA_018815145.1 Nanobdellota archaeon
AGCTCAAACCCATCTTCACCTGTGTATCCGGTCCTTGATATCAGAGCAGGAATGTTTGCTACTTTGTCTTCAACAAAAAAGAACCTGCTGAGTCCACTCAATTGAAAATCTGTTAATCTCTGCAATATTTTCTCAGATGCCGGACCCTGAAGATCAATCTTTGCAGTTGCATCAGATTTGTCGATCAGGATGATGCTGTAATCTTTTGACAGGCTCTTCATCCAGTCAAAATCTTTTTTTATGTTTGCCGCATTGACCACAATCATGTATCTGTCTTTGTCGAACATGTAGATGAAGGAATCATCGATTATTGTGCCGTTCATTCTGCAGATAGTTGAGTACAAAGCTTTTCCGGGCACAAGCTTTGAGATGTCGTTGGTGATCAGCATCTGTATGAATGCAAAAGAATCAGGCCCTGTAATTTCAAATTCTCCCATATGGCAGATGTCAAAGAGACCTGCTTTTGTCCTGGTAGTAGTGTGCTCGTCAATAACATTAGTGTACTGGACAGGCATATCCCACCCGCCAAAATCAACCATGGTTGCACCAAGCTTCCTGTGTTCCTTGTTCAATGGAGTCTTCAATAGCATTTAATCACCCAAAAAATAATAATAATTCCACCCCTCTTTTAGTGTTTAGCAAATAAACTGGGATTTAAATAAGTTTTGAAATGGATTTCTACAATTTCTACTCTTTCTTCGGTGCAAGGTCAATCGCTTCTCCATAGGCATCTTCAATAGCGCCTTTGAAGCATTCAGAGTAAGTCGGATGCGGATGGATTGTGTTCATCACGTCCTTTGCCGGAATCCTGTTCTTTATGGCGACTGCTGCCTCACTGATGAGTTCAGTTGTGTTATGGCCGACCATATGTGCACCTACGATAAGGTCATCCTTTATGACAACCTTGACAAAACCTTCTGTATGCACTTCTCCTCTTGCCCTGCCATTGACAATCAGAGGGAATCTGCCAATCAATGCATTTTCCACTTCATCCTCTTTCAGGCCGACTGTTGCAACCTCAGGCAGTGTATATATGCATCCCGGAACAGTATATTCCATTTTTGTTGTCTTACCCATGATTGCTTCTGCAGCAACAACACCCTGGGCAATACCGACATGCGCAAGAATACTCTTTCCGGTGATATCTCCGATTGCATAGATGTTAGGGATATTTGTCCTCATGGAATCATCAACAGTGATTCCGGTTCTGTCATATTTTAGTCCGATTGGATCAAGCATCTCAGGGATGACATTTGGCTTCCTTCCGATGGCAATCAGTATCTTTTCAGCGGTGAGTTCCAGTTCCTCATTGTTCTCTAGGTTCTGTACTTTTACTTTTTGGTCTTCAACAGAGAGAACCTTATGCTTTGTGAGCAATTTAACTCCTTTTCTTGTGAACTGCTTTTCAAGTTCAGCCGGAATATCCCTGTCAAAATTATTAAGGACTGTATCCAGCATCTCAACAACAGTGACCTCTGTTCCGAGATGCGAGAAAAGAGTTGCAAATTCAAGTCCAATTACCCCGCCGCCTACAATTATAATGCTCTCCGGGAGTGAATCCATCTGCAGAAGCTGCTTTGATGTGATGACATTTTCACTCAGACTGATGAAACCCGGCACTATTGGTGATGAACCGGTTGCAATGACAATATTTTCAGTCTTCAAAACCTGTTCATTGATTTTGATCTCTGTTGATGATAGTATTTTTGCTTCTCCATTGACAAATTCCACATTGTTTGCCTTAAGAAGTCCTTCAATCCCTCTTCTTGATGTGGAGACCACCAGGTTTCTGTGCTTTGCAAGTCCTGCAAAATCAACAGAATAATCATTCACTGTTATGCCGAACCGTTTTGCTTTTTTGAGCATATCAACAGTCTTTGCAGCAGTTATCATTGCTTTTGTCGGGATGCATCCCCAGTTTGTGCAGACACCGCCTGCAAATTCCTTTTCTAGACATGCGACTTTTGCTCCTAGCTGTGCTAATCTTATGGCGCATGTGTAACCTGCAGGACCAGAACCTATGACTATTGTATTATATGAAGTATTATTGTTTTCGCTAATTGTAATCACCTTATTGAATTGAATGGGAGAGAAAAACAGATTGGAATTAATAAAGGTTTCTTAATCAGCGATACACAGCATTCAATCGGAAAATATATATAGTCAAAAATACTCTTAAATTGCATGAAAAACACAACACACTATACAATTCTTGTTTCCATTGTTATTTTGACACTATTTTTGACAGCATGCGGCGGAGCCGAAGAAGAAGAACCAGAGTCTACTCCGGTAGCTGAACCGACAATAGAACCTACGTCAACACCAGAACCAGTGACAATTGCAGATTTTTTTGGCGGTGTGAATGCAGCAAGCAGATTCACAGATATTTGTTCAGAAGATGACTATTTTTTCAAGGATGTAGCTGGTCAGGGCAGTCTCTTCCTAAAATTAAAAAAACAACTTCGGGTCTGTGACGTAAATAAAGATGAGGCAGTCCCGACACAAGCATCACAACATATTGAAGATGTGTGCGATTCTGTGTTTAAAGACGGACGGCACTGGGATGGAAGCCTGTCTTTTGAAGAGAATTTTGATGTTGACCTGACTGACAACAGGATTGAGTATAGGGTGACAGGAACGGATCTTGATGCTCTGGATGTCTCAGAATGCATCAATCCGAATTTCCCTAGAGAGTACTATAGATGCAGTGAGGATGTCTATCTATACAGGGAGATTAGCGAGATCGGATACTGTGATTCAGGAAAACTAAGATATTATGCATCTATGAAAGACATGCTGCTTCAGAGCGACTGCAGTCCGGATGATTATGATCTGGTTGACAGGTGGACTGATGGTGTTGATTATTATGAATTGAATAGTGCAGAGCGGGAATTCGCATATGGATATTATTTTACTGTAAAGACACCGATTATGATCATTGGTAAAGATAATAAGATCTGCAATCCATATGGCAGCGGAGGAGAAAGAGTGGATCCTGTATTGTTCTGTGACCTAAATCCTATGGAAAATAGTGTTGGAGAGACTAATCAATATGGCTATTGTATTGGACAAGATTACAGGACAGAAGCAGTACCATTTAGCTGCAGGATAAGGAATCTTGAGGACAGAAGCCTTGATCCGGAAATAATCATTGTTGAAGCAACAGATGATGACACTGCCCGTTACCTGACCTGGGAGTGTCTTGGAAAGAGCAGCCATTACTTTGGTGCAAAGACAATAGCTGAGATATATGATGATTTTCCTGAGAACTGCAGGGAGCTTGGATTTGATTATTTCTATGATTCAGCAACTGATGAATATGATGCTGTGGTGATTGACAGTGAGGGAATGCTCTGCAGTCCTTTTGATGGTTTATTGTATGAAATGAATACATTCTGCGACAGTGTAGAAGAATCCGATGATCCTGTCATCTGCCTGGGAGATGATTATGATATTGAGACAAAGCAGCTTCTATGCGTTGCCAAAATAGGCGATGCAGGGCAGAAACTGCAGACAGCCGTGTTTGCGACTGTGGTTGACCCTGACGCTACAGATTTTATCTGGAAGTGTAACAGTGGTTATAGGAAAGCTGGAAAAAAAGACCTTATAGATTTCTATAGCTTCATGCCCGGATGCCAGGATTATTACTATTACCTGCCAACTGAAGATTTCACGATCGCGTATGTCAAGGAAGGCAAGATGTGCTGCCCAAATAGTGGAGAGATTGTGGAACCGGAAAAATGCCTGGATTATGGCGAATCAAATAAATATGCCATGTGCGAGTACCATGAAGGCCAAAATAGGCCAGTTCTTAGATATAATAGTGTCACAGTGCGGGGTATGACATTGACAATTGACCTTAGGGAGATTAAGGATCCAAATAAATTAATATTCTTTTGTGATGATGCCGGTAATCCGGAATTCAAGGATACTCTGGATTATTATGAAGGAT
>JAHIYL010000019.1 GCA_018815145.1 Nanobdellota archaeon
ACCCATTTTTTTCATGGTTTGCATCTGTTCATACAAATCTATTAGATTAAAATCTCCTTTTAGGAATTTTTTACCCATATCTTTTGCTTCGTCTTCCGAAACAGCTTCTTTTGCCTTTTCCAATAATCCCTCAATCATAGTTATATCTTCATCATATATCCTAAAAGTAAAAATTATTGCATAATTTGTCATCTGGACAAATCTTGGATATATTTGTTTCAATAAGGTAATCACTTCATTATTTAGATGTGTACTCATAAAAGTCTCATGTGCCATCAAAGCAGCAGTCAACTGTGTTTTATCTTCTGCTTTCTCTGCGCTTTTCAATAGATTGTAAGTTTGTCTTATTTTTGCAAGTCTATCTCTAAAAAATGAAATTATCTCCTGTAGACCATGTAGTTCTTCAATCAAGTCATTTGCCGGTTGTTCAATCTCCACTTTGATCTGTTCATCAGACCTATTTGAGTGTTCCCTGCTTTTTTCGATAAGATGCCTAAAATCATAAAGTTCATCAAGCAAAACAAGTTCATCCTTTTTTGTGGCTTCTTCCAGCTGTATCAAAGCATTTACAAAAGCTTCAAACATCTTTTTCTGTCTTTCATCAATTAAATGTTCTTTTGCCTGAATATCAAAATCTGTTTTAAGCTCCTCTAATTCCGCAAACAGGTCTTTAAGGAGAGTATCATCAAACTTTGCCTGGATAATATAGATAAGTGCAATGATTGTTTCCCCGAAATCAGCGGTTTCTTTGTCACCCAATTCAGTTATCTCGACCAATAACCTTATTTCCTCCGGTGCATCTCCTTTAGGTATTGCCTCTTGGGCTTCCTGTACTTTTGCTGTCTCCTTTTTCTTTAATTTATGATAATTCTCATTCAAATCCAGTAATATATTTTTTAATAGAGTAACACAATTTCCAGGAGTTGTTAATTCATCCAGCTTAATTATTCCAGATATTGGTAATCGGCTCATATTTTCACCTTATCAATCATATTATTTCTTATTTTTTCAAAATATAAAAACTTTACGGTAGTTACTATCGCGGAATTGCCTCTTTCTGAGGCTCAACAAAAGGCGCATTACCCTGTTTCGCTCCATCCCCTCCTTTTGTGGCTGCTGCGTCAATCTGCTGGGTAGATAAGGTTGAATTTCCTGTCTGGGCAATTTCTCCAACAGGTGTTATCTCAGGTATGCTCTGCCTATCAACAAAGCTTTGGAGACTGACATCAAGATTCCTGACTGCCTTGTTCAGGTTTGCAAGTTCTGCTGCAACAATCCTTGAAGTGTCCCTAAGACCAGTCAATACTTCGATCTTATGGACAACCCAAGCTTTAAATGTATCCCACTTTGAGTACATGTTTACATACAAAGTGTGTGCTGATTCATGTGTCTCTTTCAGGCTCTCACCCAGCATGTTGTAAATTGTGACAAGCGGATTCTCTCCTTCTTTAAATACAGGTTTTTCATGATGCATGAGACCCGCCAACATATGATATAGTCCGGATTCCTTTTTCAGATCATCTGAATTGATCGCTGCAAAAGCCTGTTTCATCTGCTCAAGAGTCATCTTGCCTTCCCCTGCTGCCTGTGCCAACAGCATGTCAAATAATTCAATCAACTGGCTAAGCTCCTGCTTTGTAACCTCAACACTGAAAGCATGGGTTCTATCTACCTGGAACTCATCTATATTATTGTCCATAGCATCCAGGTTGGCCTTTGCTTCCATCAATTTATCCCTGGCACCTTTGAGGTCTCCTGCCTGACGATCAATGCCTTCGATCAGCTGTGCCAAATGGTCCTCTATAAAGTGCATTGCATCTGCCCGGTCTTTATCTACCCATTGTTCCTTTATTTTGCCAAGCCAATCATATATCTGCTGTACCATATGCCTCTCTTGGAAAGGCCTCTCGTCCATTATTTTAGGTTCTTCAAGCTTGACCTGACCAACCATTTTGTTCAGATCTTCAAAAATCTTTAGTTCCCATGCAATATGCTTATATTGCTCAACAATGAAATTATAGACAGGTTCGACCTGTGTCCTGTGCACATTCTGAGCAAGGGCTATAAGCGGGAAGAGGAACATGTGCAGGACATTGTCAAATTTGACAAGATACCAGCTTTCTATTGCATATTGTCCTGTAAGAACCTGGATAACAAGTTTCTCATTCATAGCTGCCTCAACATCAGCAGGCAATTCATCTCGACTGGGAATATCATACGTAACTCCTTCTTCATTTACGAGCATTGGACTTATTTCCTCAGGAACTTCACATAATGCATTCAGATTTGGAGACATCTTGATCATGAATACTGATAATTTATCTCCCAACCCCAATTTTATTTTTCCTTTCTTGTTCATCTCTAGTAGTGGGGTCAGTACATACTTTTTTACCTGCTGCATTAGCGGACCGACACATTTTCCTACCAATAGAATCTCATGACCAATTCCAAGGTCTCTGACATATTCCACAGGTCCTTGGGAATATTTGATTCCAGGAAGGAACGCCTCCCGAGATATTATGGGATTCAATGATTGTATCAATCCTGCAATTGCTGCAGGCTCACGACTATCACTCTGCCTTCTTGTGACTATGAAAAAGTCAACATAATTTTGATTGTTTGTGATAGCCATTTTAGTCTTGTCTTATTTTATTGAATTAATCTTATTTTTCATCATCTTTCTCTTCTTTTCTCTTGTTTACCTGCTCTTCAAGCCAGTCCCAGCCGGGTTTGAGGCCATGAGGCCGTTTGGCAAGTCCAGTGTACCACTTGTTGAATCCTCGTGTAAATAGCCCTAATTCAGATCCTAAACCAAGTCCAGCAGCGCCAAAAATCCCTGCTCCAAGATAACCAAAGAGACCCTGACCTAAACCTAGAGCCTTATTCTTCAAACCAGGTTGAGTTTTCAGCCTATTCCAACCTTTGTTTCCCCATCTACCAGGTACCCCTCCCCATTTCCAAGCAGACTGCGGAGCATCCCACAGCACATTCGGCAAGGTAAGCGGCAGTGCCTGGTGAGCAACATATATGATTTTTGGATGAACAGTATTATCAGGATCAGCCGGAACAAAAAACTCTTCTCCAAAGTTTACATACCTTCCTGCTTTGGACTTGACAATGACCCTGTAGGTCCCGACCGGCACCCGT
>JAHIYL010000178.1 GCA_018815145.1 Nanobdellota archaeon
CGCAGCCTGGATGAATTTTTTGTGGATGTCTAATCCGACATATTGTTGTTTTATTCTTTGCATATTCTCACCTCTTTCCTAAAAGGAAAAGAGGCGAGGTTTAAACATGCAATCATGATATTGATTAAATATTATTGGTATTTAAACCTTTTTGATTCAGGCAGTGACTGTTCTGGTTCCCAATTGGTCTTCAGCCACAACACCTGGTTCTGAAGCTACTCCAGTGCACATCTCTTTTGATGTACATTCTGTAGAACAATATCCGATTCTTTGCCAATAAACCTGTTCATATTGATCACATATGCAAGATATATCTGGAATTGAATCACCAGAATGATCCAAATAAAAGTAACCATATAAAAATTCATTCATATTTATTCTAAATTGATTCATTATATTCTCTTCAGTGAAGTGCTCATTATTATCAATAAAGCTCATCACTTTTTTATCCATAGGATCTATAGGACCTGACACCCAACTAAATCCTCCTGGTAGTATGGTAAGAAATATCCAACCAGTTCCAGAACCATAAGTCTGACAAACCTGATTCAAAGGATCAGTCAAATAGACCAGCCCTTTGTTTATCTGGTCAATGTTTGTTCTGAAAAAATCAATTAATTTTGTCTGGTCAGCTACAGGTACACTGAAAACAGTTTTGTCAAAATCAGGTTCACCCTTATCTCCAATAAATATTTGACTATTTCCTGGCCCACTTCCATCTTCAATCTCGTAGAATCTGTAGAAATGATAGTATGAACATTTTTTTCCACTTTGAAATAACATTGGAGCTGTATTATCGAATTTATATCCTTCTGGACATTTACCATATCCTGCACATTCAGGATCTATAACACAAGGTGGTTCAGTAGGTTCCTCTGTTGCAGTAGGTTCTGGTGCCGGATCTTCGGTGGCAGCTCCTCCTCCACATGCACTCAAAAATATGATGGCAATCAAAAATAGTGGCAGTATCAGGTATTTTCTCATCGTAATTGCAGTAATTCAACACTATTTAAAATTTATTATGCTCAAAAAATTATGTGAGGACAATTCCTTCTGGATTCATCTTTGAATTTGTCCATCCGGCTATTTCACCATATTGAATCGTTTCAGGATCCATTTTGGATACATCACACACAACACAAAGCCCTTCAGTTGCAGTCTCACTGGTGCATACATTCAAAGGATAGATATATATCTGATCATCATAATTATTACCCTTCTCTATGACACAATATTCAACTATTTGTTTAAATATTTCTTGTTCACCACTATTTTGTATATCTACAACAGGAGCACACTCTGAACCACTGAGCAGTTGATTGCAGTCAGTTATAATTAAATCAATAGTGCAGGTTGAACACACTCCTTGAAGTCCATTAAAAAATTCACATTCTCTTTCACCAGCCTCTGCTGTGACAATTTTTTCAACTCCTGATTCAACAGGACCAAAAAGAATACTGCAATACTCTTCAAAAAAAGTCTCTGGAAAATGATAGCAAAGTTCATAAGGGTTCTGGCATCCATTTGATAAACCAGTTGTATCATCAGTATCACAATATCCAGGCACTGGTGGATCATCATAGGTATAACATGATACTGTTTTGCCATAATTGTCTTTTAGTGAATTTTCAGAGTGTTGGTACTCAGCTCTTTTACAGTAATAATTACCAAAAGCATTTTCACAACCATTATTATTGCTTGAGTCTGTGTTCACACATACACCCAGGAGATCTTGATCCACAGATTTTACAGCCATACCTATCACTTGTGGATTTTTAACCTCAACAATGATGTCGGCTGGATTTAAATCACACCTTTGAATTGAACCATCAGTTGTCCTTTCAAAACTAATAGTTGAAATCGGATACTCACCTGTGAAGGTTGCAGCCATTAATGGGGCATCAGCATCAAAAGTGATTAATTCAAAATATAGGTTATGTGGATCCTCACAATGAAACGGATCTGAACATCCGAACAAAGGTGCTGGTTCGGATTCTTCAGTAGGTTCTACTGCAGGTGGGTCAGTTGGTGCTGCAGGAACTGGTTCTGCTGGTGCTGCACCGCCGCATCCTCCAACGAATAACATAATGATTGTCATCAAAACAAGCATTAGAATTTTTTTCATTACAATTCAATAATTTTTCAGACTATTTAAACATTTTTAAAAAACTATTTAATTAATTCCTTATTCTGATTATGTCATGCAAATAACAACTGATTATGAACTGATTGATAAAGAGAAATGGATTGAAAACATCCAAGCACTTAGAACAGACACTATACTTAAAGACAAAAGCAAAATAATTCAATCACTTTCAGATAAAATAATCACAGCTGTAAAAAGCCGTGCTCCTAAAGAGCATTTTGGAATATTGTTCTCTGGCGGCGTCGATTCAACTCTCATTGCCTTTCTATGCAAAAAACTGCAGCTTGATTTCACATGTTACACAGTGGGCCTGGCAAATTCGACTGACCTTGAAAATGCTCTTATTACAGCAAACAGACTCTCTCTGCCAATAAAAGCAAAACTCATCTCCCTGGAAGAAGCTGAAAAAATAATCAAAAAAACAGTGAGAATCCTTGGCAAGGAATACACAAATGTTGTAAACATAGGTGTAGGTGCTGTTGTTGTCGCCTGTATTGAGATGGCAAAAGAAGACAATATCTCAACTTTTTTCTCAGGCCTTGGTTCTGAAGAGCTCTTTGCAGGATACCACCGGCATGAGGAATCTGACGACATAAATGCAGAATGCTGGAACGGATTAGTACAGATGTGGGAACGGGACCTAGTCAGGGATTCGCTCATCTCAAAAGAGTACAAGATCAAAATAGAGACACCATTCTTGGATAGGGAATTGATCAGATATGCAATGCAGATCCCATCTGAACTCAAGATCAAAGATAATATCAAGAAATTCATATTGAGAGAGGCTGCCATAAGTCTCGGTCTCGACAGGGAATTTTCTTTCAGACCAAAAAAAGCAGCACAATACGGCAGTAATTTTGATAAGGCCATCCTCAAGCTTGCAAAAAAGAATAAATTAAAATATAAAAAAGAATATCTGGATATGTTGATAAAATCAAGATAGCGTCATACTCTTTTTAATTTTGCATAGGTGCAGGTCGGGGTGGGGGACGCCCCATCGGGGTACCCCGACGAGGAGCAACGCTCCGACTGCCACCATTGCATGCAAAATTAAAACAAAAAAAAATTTAAAATCATAAATAATCAAACTAACAAGGTGAAAAAATCATGAAAACTTTAATCGCATATTATTCAAGAAGCGGAAACACACAGAAAGTCGCTGAAAAGCTAAAAAATGAGCTGAACTGCGATATTGAAAGGATAGTCGACAAGAAAAGCAGGAAAGGAGTCATGGGATTCATACTTGGCGGGAAGGATGCGATAAAAAAGAATCTGACACAGATAAATCCTGTTGAGCACGAACCTCATGAGTACGACCTTGTATTGGTCGGGACACCTAATTGGGGGAATACAATGGCTCCTGCAATGAGGACGTACCTTCATGAGAACATACTTGACAAAAAGGCAGCATTCTTCACAACCGCTGGCAGCAGCGCACCTGAAAGAATAACATCTGCGCTCAAAGACATGGCACCTAAGGCCAAAGTTGTCGCCACAATCAATCTTGTAGCTGATGATTTCAAAAAAGGCTATGATGAGAGACTGAAAAAATTTGTTGAAAAACTCAGATGAAAAGACGGAAAAAAAATAAATTTTCAGTATTCGGCCTTCTTTGGCCCATATTCACAAGCATGCTCAGCATCATACTTATTGTTGTCCTGATATTCCTGATCAAGATATTGAATTTTTTCATAGGTAGCATGTTCCTATCAGATATCATATTGTTCATATCAGGCAATATGCTGCTCCTGTTCTTCATCTCTATAATCTCGGCATATGCAGGATATTTTTCACGGTTCAGGATGACTCTTGGTGCGATTGTACCTCTCCTTACAACTATTGCAGGAATCCTTATCATCTATTTCATCGCACGGCTGATGATGATGATAAACAGCTACCTCCTCTTTGATGTGCTTGAATTGATCTATGGGTTCATATTCAGAAATATTATTGTACTGTTCCTGGGTTTACTATTGATAAGCTATCTTGGGTATATGGTGGAGCTTGCAAAAGAATTGAAGAGATAAAA
>JAHIYL010000179.1 GCA_018815145.1 Nanobdellota archaeon
AAATGATTTTGAAATTATTTTTTGATTTCATTTTCCCATCTCCGGATCAAGTGTCCAGTTCGCCTTGGCAATGGATTCAAAATAATAGCCCAGGTCTGGGTCAAGTGATATGAAATTATACAATGGACCCGATGGAACCCAATATGTGTATGCAGGATAATATATGCTGACATCCCAAGAATTATCCTGTGCATTATATCTTGTAATCGAATTCACTGAATCTGATGGTATTGTTGTCACAGGATTATTCACTGATGCATCAAACAATTCAGGGGAATATACTGAATGCCATCCTACAACATTCCATTCAGTGTCCAGGGATACATTCATCTGGTTCTCTGGGACTATACCCACTATTGTCGCATTGCAGTCCTGGTTCGCTTCAAACCAATATCCTCTTGCAGGATCAAGGCCAGTGAAATTTTCTGACATTGATGCTGGGACCCACTGCCCACCCACATAATCTGTCTTCTCAAAAGAGTCGTTCCCTGTGTTGTATCTCCAGATGGTATGTATGCATCCGCCGGGGCTTGTGAATATGTCTTTACCATTGTTTGTTGAATTGTATAGTACCCAGTTTGACTTGTTGAGAGAGACTGTCACAAGATTCCATGTGTCATAGAGTGCGAATTGATGTTTTCCTGCAGTCATGCTGGCATTTGCGATTGCCTCTCCCCTGACTGCACCTACCCTATAATATTTTCTGAGAGATGTGTTAGCAGAATAGTCTGTGTAATTGAGGTCTGTAATGCCTGTCGCATTAGGTATCCCGCCAAAGCCTTCTGAAAGGTTGTGAGTTATGTAGACATTGTAATATTCTGCGAGAGGGGCAGCTGTCCAGTTGAGGAATATTGTCTCATTATCCTGATTCAATCTTATGTCAAGTGAGCCAGGCCCTCTTATCACTGTAAAATAATACGAAGCCTGTTTTGCAGAATTGAGAGACTCGTCTGAACAGTTCATTGTCCAGTTGTATGCGCCTGCTGAATTTATGCTATGCACTCTTCCTGCAACCTGGGATTGGTAAGCAGTTATCCCTGCAGCCACCTCAATGTCATTCACTATGAGCGTGCAGTTGAATACCTCTCCGAAATTATCGTCTGCTATGAAAGTGAAATTGATCTCTCCATATGACTGGTTGGAATTGTTGCCAGGATTAACAAGCGTGATCACCGGAGGCGTGTGATCGATATTGAGCCCATATACCCCGCTCATCGCAGAGTGGCCCACTGAATCAAAGCACTGCACAGCCCATATATGGTTTCCGTCAGGAATTATAAGGTCTGAAAAATAATCTGTCTCTCCGCTCACAGGAGAATAGTCTGTCATGTTCCTGTGCCATCCTGAAAGAGACCAGTTCCCCCACAGGCTGCAGTTCGCAAGATTTGTATCATTTGCCATGTAAGAGAAAGTGATATTATTATAATTGAGCCAGCTCTCATTTGCAGGGCTAAAGAGAGAGATGACCGGGCTTGCAGTATCAATATCAAATATGCTGTATCCGGTCATCGGTGTCCCGTCATCATTGTAAAGGACATTCTTTGATGGGTCTGTTATCTTTGTGACTGCCCTGTACTGGCCTGATGTCCTTGAAAGAGTATCAAATCCGCTGCCTTCAGAAATACCATTCCATATGTTCTCAAGGCTGAGGAACTGGCCTGTGCTGATGTTCCTCAGCTTTCCTGTCAATGTATCATCTACAACAGTCCCTGCAGCCTGCCAAGTCCCTGAATTATTGAATTCAACTGTCAGGATAAGATAACCTGAAAAATTAGTGGCTCCTGTATTGTTGAGTTTGGACACATACTGAGGCTCCTCTGTGTTGACGACGGCAATTGGTTCGAATTCTGCAAGTTCTCTTATCCTGATGAGATCATAATCTGCAGTGACTCTTCCGGGATGCAGACTCAGGTAGCCTGAAAGGTCAGGCGCAGTATCATTGTATGTATTGTAAAGGATCCCGTTTAGCGACTGCGTCAATATGCCTCCAACTGCATCATGCCTAAACTCGATCCACTGCTGCAGGCCGACATAACCTGATGATGCTGTAAGAGTGCCTCCTTTTTTTCTGTAGAGCTCGACATCATTTGTTGCCTGCATCCTCTTGAATGCCATATACCCTGTGTTTGATCCTGTGTTCCAAGTAGATGCCATATCAGCAACTCTTGTATATATCCCGTTGAATCCTGTTGAAGGTGAGCTGTTGTAGACATAATATCTCATCTCCATAGAAATGTTATCGAACTGGATGCCATTGATATATGAGGTACCATATCCTGTTGAGAATCCCCTATATACCTTATTCCCTGAAACACTCTCAACACTCCATGTACCTGTGTTTGCCTGCCATGCTGGCGATGCAGAGCCTCCGACAGCATAAGATTCAAAATCTTCATAGAACAGATATACGCTGCTTCCGTTTGCAGGCGGGCTTCCTGCATTTTCATTCCCATAATAGATATAATACCCGCTGTCAGTGCCAAGACCCGATATCTGCCTTTTTGTCGCAAACCAGATAGTCGTCTTTGACTGATTGAAACCATTGAAATTGATCCTGTCGAGCTCAGTATTGTATGTCCCGTTCCAGAATACTATTCTGATATCATTTCCACTGTCCATGAATTTCTCTCCGGTCGTGTCAAGGGTGATGTTGACTGCATAGCCTGTGTCAAGAGGAGTACTCTCAAGATTGGTGACATCGATGTTTGCCCGGTATTGGTATGAATTGTTCCACCAAGTCTCATTCAATGGATAAGTGAGGTTCACTATATCATTGCTGCCATACAGAAGCTTGTTTGTATTGACGACATATGATGCATTTGCCCGTATCTCAAAATAGTCAGGTTCAGAAGTGTTGCTGTACCCGCCTGTATTGTTGGCGATTATCGTATAATTATAAAGCCCGTTTTTCCATGTTGAATTGTAGAGTCCGCTATATGCAGGCGGTGTTCCTGCCTGTAATCTGAACAGGCTCAGGCTTCCTCCGGGAATGCTCACATTTGCCCTAACTGTATCTATAGCGACCCCGCTTGTGGCATTTGCATAGATGCTTATTGCCTTGCCATAACCTATGAGTTTTGGTGAAGCGGCTGTGGTTATATTTATCCTGTCCCTGACAGAGATGTTTATGGATTTGGATGCGCTGAGGGAATAGATTGCTCCGCTTCCTGCATATGATGCATCAATTGCAAATGAGTTTGTTCCGACAGGCGCTGAAGCAGGGATCTGGTAATTATAGAGCGTCCAGCCTGTTGTGTTTGTTGTGCTGCTGTATAAGCCCTGGAAATAAAGAGTCTGCCCATTGATTCCTGAGGTATTGTCCCAATTCAGTTTCGCATAGATGGTGATAGTATCTCCCCTGTATGGGTTTGTATCAGATACAGAAAGATTGGTGATGTTTGTCCCTGCATAAACTGCAATATTCTGCGTGCTGTCATCATAATTTGCATCAGGTGAATATGTCTCAAGCTTGACCTCTTGCACTCCAAGCTCTGAACTCTGTGAGGTGTTGACTGTTATATTATTCCAGAAATTTGTCTCTGGCTCAAGAGTGCCAAGGTAAAGTTCAAGGCCGCCTGTCATATTTTCCCATCCAACAGGAATCGTCCAGTTCAGGGTCACATTGGTGAGATTGACCTGCCCGATATTTCTTGCATAGCCGGTGATATTGAAGATTGTCTCTCCCCTGACTATTGATGCAGGATAGCCAATGATGAATGTGACAAGCGGCTTGACTTTCAGGAGCACAGGAAGGACCTCATCCCATTGATGGACAGTATTCCCCGGGTTATTGTATTCAAAACTTATGTTTATGCCGAAATCACCAAGAGGAGTTGATGTTGTGGTGGTTATATTGAACACTGCCTGGGTGAGGCTATTTCCCAATGCATCTCCAATTGTGCATGTGTCTCCAGGCTGATTGTTGCATGAGCAGACAAGGCCGGTGATTGCAGGACAGTTTATCGTGACATTGAGGCCGGTCAGGTCCTTTGACCATGGGTTAGTCAGATTGAATATATAAGTGGTATTTCCTCCTGCATTTATCTCAGAATCAAATAGCTCACCAGTAATATAATTTGGCAAATGATAGACAGCAAAATTTCTCTGGTAATTATTTACAGGTGTCCCGCCGTTGCTCCAGTTCAGGTCGATATTCCATTTGTGCGTCCCTGTATGTGCTGTATCTGTGATATTATAGCCTGTATCAGAATTATTGAACTCTGTCGTGCATGTCTCTCCGACATCAAGGCTGCCGCATGCATTTGTTGCCTTGGCAAACCACGGTGCAGCGCCATTGCCTGAATCCAGGACATTCAAAGTCACTTCGACATTATGGGCAGTGACCCCTCCTGTGTTATTGACAGTAACATCGGCAAAATCAATTATGTCGAATGTCTCGTACTCATCCACTCCATAAGTTATATTGTTCTCATGCGTGACTCCTACAAGAGTGATGTCAGGGACAAGGATGTTGATGCTTGAATTTGCACTCATATAATATACATCATAATACAGTCCGGTCTGGTTTGCAATCCTGCAGTAAAGCGGAGTATTCCCTGCTCCTGTAATGTTCCATTGTGCTGTCGCTATTCCCGTTGAATTTGTATTGTTTGTCGATATCAGGGTCGTATCGAAATAGAACTCGACAGGATAATTTCCTAACGGTTCAGTCGTGTTATGGTCGCTCACCATGCAGTAGAGATCTATGTTTGAATAGACAGGATAGTCACCTCCGAGCGGCGAGAGATATGTGACATTCGAGAATCCGAAAACCTCGAACTGAAGTACGACAGCTGATTCCTGGACATTATCTGAAGTGTCATTCGCGAATATTGTCGCGTTGTAGAGCCCAATCAGCGGAGTGTATGAATAGGTCACTGAATAATCCGAGCTGATGTTTCCCATGAATGCGATTGTTGTGCTGCTGTCAGGCAGTGTCACATTCAGCCATACAGAATCAAGAGCGATGTTATCTGTTATCCAGGCTGTGATATTCACAGACTGGTTCCTGTAGATCTTTGTCAGGTTGATGTGATCATCTGCGATAACAGGATAAGTGACATCCCTCACATTGATACTGCTTATATTGGTTATATCGCTTGCGCCCTGCATGTCAAATGCCTTGAAATAGAACCATATGGTTTTACCTTCTGCTTCTTCAGGAATTGTCATGGATGCAGTGCTCCAGTTGTAAAGTCCTGAGAAACTTCCTGAATCCTGGAGAGAGAAGTCAGAGTCTCCGTCAATCTTCCAGTAGAATTCCCAATTGCCTAATCCGAGATTGTCTGTCCAGTTCGCCGAGAAATTCACATTATCATTTGGCGCAGGCGCAAAATCAGATGCATTGATAAAATACGAGACAGGAGGAGTTATATCAAAATAAAATAGATATGTTGAATTTAAAAGTCCTCCAATTCCGTCTTCAAGAATAGTGCCTTCTGGATCTGTAAATAAGACCTTTGCCCTGTAATATCCAGAGAAAGAATTTCCTGTATCCCAGCCAGCACCTTCGTCAGGACCGTTCCAGATAGAAGACAGGTCAATGATTTCAGCATCTGTGAGATTCCTCATTTTTCCTGAGACAGTATCATCAAGAACAGTGTAGTTTGTCACCCAGCTTCCTGTATAATTAGTCTCAACTGTCATTATTAAATAGCCTGAAATTTCTGTATCTCCTGCATTTGCAATAG
>JAHIYL010000180.1 GCA_018815145.1 Nanobdellota archaeon
AAATACATAAGGCAACATAGGCTGGCTCGGCTTTTCATTGCACTAACCACGTGCGTCTTATGATTGAGTTGTGCCTTTAGGCGACTGCAATAATGTGTCAAGTTCAAAAATGAGCCCACACACGAATAGATGAATGTCGCAACAGCCATTATTGCAAAAAAGTTATGGTACTATGCGGAAAATCCGCTAATGTCATTAAAGCCTAACATAAATTTTCCCATTTTCCCCATACAAGGTGAGGGGAAAAGGAAAAATTTATGTTACAATAAGAGAACAGAATAAAAATGACAAGCTATAAAAATCGGCGAGGTTTAACATAGATGAAATGTTCTTTATGTGATAAATTAATAGAAAAATATAGTGTTGAGTTCAACCATTTCAAAATCGACGACTCTCATTCTGCCGAAATTTGCCAGGAGTGCATCGATAAATTCTTCAGGTGGCAGGGCGAACTGTACGCAAGACTTTTTCCTACAAAAGCCATGAAGAAAAGATTCAACAGAAAATAGGGTTATGATTCATTTCTCAATTTTCTTTTCAACAATCTTTACAATCCTGTCAAAATCTTTCTTGTTCGCCTTATATTTTGCAAACTCAACCAGAGAGCAGAGGTCAAAGCATTCTTTGACATCTTTGTATTGCGTCTTTTTCTTCTTTAGAACATCTACCAGATCATCATTGGTCAGCTCTTTGTTCAATCTGTTCTCATAGCTGAGATAGAGCCTCAATGCCTGGGCTGCAGTCCCATAGGCGTCCTTATATTTCTTTTCTTCAAATAGTCCCTTTGATTTTCTGAGCAATTTTTTTGACTCTGCCAGATGATCAAATGGTTTTTTGACAATGATGGGCTTTGGAAGGGAATCATTATCTTGTTTTTTGCTGATTCTTCGGTAAAACAATATTCCAAGGATTGCCAAACCAATCAAAGGAAGGATCCACCAATAGGATTGGTCTTTCTTCTTTTCCAGTTCAAGGTTGACCTTCTCTACAGTGTTGTTGGCAATCTCTGCCTTTATAGCAGCTGTCTCATTTTGTTCATTCTTGTAGTTTTGCTTTATTCCTGTGGAGTTCTGCTCTCTGGTGTACTCAGTGTTCTGCTCTTTGAAGCCCTGGTTTTGCAGCTCTTCCTGAAATTTCTGGAAACGAGGGTCCTGCTGCAGCTGCTCAAGCATCTCCTGTCTCATCTGAGGTGTGTCTTTTTCAAGATTCTGGAGTTCTCCTTTGTTGAGCTGGCCCTTCATGGTGGCCTGTATTCCTTTTTCATTCTGATAGTTCAATTCAAATTCTCCGGTATCATTTGATTCAGGATCCAGGTTTCCTCCATTGAGATTAAATCCCTGGTCAAGCAGGTCCTGATGCTCTTTCATGAACTCCGGGTTCTCACCCAGTTCTTTTTGGAACTCTTCCTGCAGTCTCTGTTCTTCCTGCAGCAGCTCCTGGATCTCTTTTTTCAATGCATTGCTGTCCTGAGCCATCTGGCTGTTCTGCAACCGCTCCTGTTGTGTCTGGGTCTGCTGTGGTTGTTGGAGCATCTGTTCAATCATCTGCTGCATCCGGTCTTCTTCTTCCTGTGCAGTTGGATTCTGTTGCTGGGAATTTACCTGGGTTTCCTGGGATGAGCTTGATACCTGGCTTTGCTGATTATCTTTTTGCTTTTCATCAGCCACAAAATAGATATTGATTTCATCAAGGACAATCTCTTTTGCGCCTTCTTTGTCATATAAGAATTTCAATCCTATTGTGAGTGTCTGGGGGGTGTCAGATGTCCCAAAATTTATGCTTATATCCTGTTTTTCAGGTGTGATAGGCAAGGGAGATGATCTTGTGTTCGTACTGGAATAGTGGAAAGTTCCTTGATTGACTTCCTGTTCCACAGTATAGCTTAGCTGTCCATTTATGGTCTCTTCATAGGAACTTTCTGAATGTATTGGGATAATCGCCTGTTCACCGCTAAGGAAATAGTATTCTTTTTGGTCCAGTGTAAGCGTGATGTCGGATGCAGATACAAAAGAAAATGCAAGCGACATGAACAGGAGCAAGAAGATTATCTTTATTGCTTTCATGGTCATTGTATCACTCTTTTTTTGCCGTATCTTAAATAGATGTAATACATGAGGAGCATTGTTGCAGCCAAAAAGAACCAGTCCTTTATATTTGTCTCCTCCTTTTCTCGTTTGATGTCCTGACTGATATTCTTGTATATGTCGTCCAGGGTCTTATCATCAACAGATTTGAAATATTTACCTCCTGTTGTTTCTGCAATAGCTTTCAGTGTCGCTTCATCAAGCTCTGCGTATTGGGCGCGGCCGAACCAGTCATAACCCAATACAACCGGTTCTTCTGAACCCATACCTATGGTATAGACCTGGATATCATTTGTCCTTGCAAAAAGGACTGCTTCCTGGGGCGATATCACTCCTGAATTTGTGACTCCGTCAGAGAGGAGGATGACAACTTTCTTCTTATTTGGGATAGATGTCGCCATATCAATCCCAAGGCTGAGTCCGTCTCCTATTGCAGTCTGTCCGTCTTTTGCTCCGATGTTCCTAAGCTTTTCAATCACTTTCTCTTTGAAAGGGCTTAGATATGCGGCAGTGGTTGCACCTGATTCAAATATGACAATTCCGACATGGTCTTTTGGATTCAGTGAATCCAGAAGGATCTCTGCTGAGCTTTTTGCAGCCTCGAGCCGTGAGGGCTTGTAATCTTCTGCCTTCATGCTTCCGGAGACATCTATGACCAATACGACATTCACACCTTCTTTGGCTTGCTTCAATGGTATATGGGGCTCAGCAAAACCTATGATCATAAGAGCAAGGATTGTAAGTATGATATAGAACATCACATCGTATCTTTTGGATTTTTTCTTGTCTCCCAGAGCAGATTTTATGAATCCAAGATTGCTGAATTTGATTGCATCTTTCTTCTTTTTCTGGATGACCTTTTTGTAGAATACGAAAAGTATAGGGATAATAATCAGAAATACCAGGGTCCAGGGAGATTCAAATCCAACCATCAGGACAGCACCTTCCTTTTTCTTGTCTTGAAAAATTTCCTCAGTGGAGTATCATAGGCTTCATCTGTGAATATCGAGACTGTGTCCACTCTGTTTTTTTTAAGGATCTTTTTGATCCGTCTGTCTTCTTTTGCCATTATATTGGCGTAATTCTTCCTGAACACAGGGTCAGAAGTATCAACCAATATCTGGTCTCCTGTCTCTTCATCTTCAAGCTGTATCAGACCGACATCAGGGAAATTATTTTCTCTTGCATCATTGACCTTGACAGCAATGACATCATGCCTGTTCTTGAGTATGGTGAGTGGCCTTTCAAATTCTTCTGAATAGAAGTCAGAGATGACAAAGATGATGCTTCTTTTTTTGATGACTTTTGAGACAAATGACAATGCGTTCTCCAGATCGGTCTTTTTCGAGGCAGGCTTGTGCGACACAAGATTGCTTAATATCTTCAGGACATGCCTTCTTCCTTTTCTTGCAGGGATGTATTTTTCAACCCCATCCGTGAAGATGAATAATCCTACATTATCATTGTTTCTTATAGCTGAGAACATCAGTGTTGCACATAGTTCTATTGCTTTTCTTCTTTTCTCAACAAAATTTCCAAAGCTTCCGGATGCAGAATAATCAAAGACAAAATATACCCTCAGGTCACGCTCTTCAATGAATTCTTTGATAAAAGGATGATTGAAACGTGCAGTGACTTTCCAGTCTATCGCCCTGATGTCATCTCCTGGCCTATAATCACGGATTTCAGAAAATTCGATGCCCTGCCCTTTGAATACTGAGATGTAATCACCAGACACAAGACCTTCTACCAGGTGCTTGGTGGTTATCTCGATCTTTTTTACCTGTTTGATTATCTCTTTAGTCTTTTGCATCATTTTTGAATATCCAATTCTTATTCAGTTTGAAATTTATTAATGATATTGGTATTGAGATGATTAGGAGCGGAAGAATATAGTTAATCTTCAGCATGGACAGATAGGATATCAGGGTGACTGATACGATGACCACAATAGTCTGTGAGATGGTGAATTTCAAAAAATCAAGGATCCTTTTTTTCTTCATCCTGAACGTGATTCTCGAGTGAAAAAAATATACTGGGAGGGCAGATAAAATATAAGAAGTAAGATAGATTATATGCGAATAGACATATGAATGGATATGCCATATGTTGAACAATTCTTTCAGTATTATTGTCAGTACCAGCAGAGTGGGGACATAGATGAGGGTTCCGAACTTAAATAATACTAATTCAGCATGCCTTAATTTACTTAGTGAAAATTTATTCTTGTCCATCTTTTCATCTATTCCAGGTTTTTTAAGTCTCTGCTCATGGAACAGTGATTTTTTCAAGGATTGATGTTATGATATCATCACTTGTTATTTCTTCAGCTTCAGCTTCATATGTCAGGAGGATCCTATGCCTCAATACCTCATATGCTATTCTTTTTATATCTTCAGGCTTTACATATCCTCTACCATTCAGCATGGCATGGGCTTTTCCTGCAAGTATCAGCCATAACGATGCCCTCGGACTTGCCCCATATTCGATATGACCATTGATGTCAAGACCGTATTTGTCAGGATTTCTTGTCGCATCTATGATATCTGCAACATACTCTTTTATCTTCCTATCTGCGTATATCTTCTGGTTGAATTCCTGCATCTCAAGTATCTCTTTGGATGAGATGAGCTTAGAGATTTTCAATTTCATTCCTTCAGTGAATCTATCCATAATGACTATCTCATCCTCTCTGGAAGGGTAATTGATAAGTATCTTGAACATGAATCTGTCCACCTGAGCTTCAGGAAGTTTGTATGTCCCCTCAGATTCAATGGGATTTTGCGTTGCAAGCACCATGAATGGTTCCGGCAGGATGGATGTATCTCCCTGGATGCTCACTTGTTTTTCCTGCATTGCTTCAAGAAGGGCGGACTGCACTTTCGGAGGTGCCCTGTTTATCTCATCAGCCAGGACAAAGTTGGTGAAGATAGGTCCTTTCATCGTCTTGAATGAAGTATTTATATGGTCGTATATCTTTGTGCCTGTGATATCGGCCGGCAAAAGGTCAGGCGTGAACTGAAGCCTAACAAAACCACAATCCAAACATTCTGAGAGAGTCTTTATCATCAGAGTCTTTGCGAGCCCAGGAACACCTTCGATCAGGACATGGCCGTTGGATATCAATGCTATAAGTAGTTTATCGATGATCTTATCCTGACCAACAATCACCTTAGAAATCTCTTGTTTAATCTTATCCAGTGACAGTGTATATTTTTCAGCTTTTTCATTGAGTTCTTTTATCTCTTTATTCATCGTAACATCATCTCTTTTCTATTTTTTGCATATGATGAAAACATTACAAAAAACAAGGCATCTCTTTATAAAATTTGTGAAACATTTTTCCATTTATCTTCTGAAAAAAAAGTAATCTTTTTATTCCTGCACAAATCCATAATTGCTAAAGCATTTTATTGTATGACAAAAGAGGATCATCAAATATGATAAAAAATAAAAATGTGTTTCTTGTGCAGACATTCAGGAGCAGATACTGTATAATGGTCTTTTTGATTGGCATGTTATTGAGTTATTTTCTTGTACCTAGGATGCTTTTTCATACACATCTCCTGCTTGCCCTAGTTTTTATGGCTGTCTTTTCGACTGTTCTTGCCTGTTCTGTGAGAATAGCAAAGGAAAGGATAATCAATACCAGGGTGGCAGGGACGGGACTATTGTCAGTAATAGCAATGGGAATAGGTTTTTCTGCTCTTCATGTCTGTGGTGTGGGAGCGCCTGTCTGCGGTGCGACAGTTGGGCTTGGTGTGATGTCGCTGTTTCTTCCGACAGCCGCGTCACAAGTAATAGAAAAATACAGCATACACATCATATTAATTTCGATAATCTTTCAGTTGGTCTCATTGTATTTTATGAACTGCTTCAAGACATCAAACACAAATTGCGGCTGACAAAAATGAAAAATACAGGAATTATGGCTAAGCAGAAAGTTCCTTCTGCACTTAGGACATGGTTCAGGCTCCATTTTTTTATTGATACTTTTGCAGCAGTCCCTCTAATGCTATTTCCAATCCAGTTTCTTGGATTGCTTGGTTGGGATATGGTGACCCATTCACAGCAAGGATAGTTACATCTGCCCTGCTGGGTATAGGGATAGCGTTCTTCATCGGTAGAAATGCAGGTAAAGAGCATTATGTTCAGATGCTAAATCTTAAGTTGATATGGTCGACTGCCGCAATGATAGGTATTGGATTAACTCTTATAGAAGGAAGCAATGGCAGGCCGTTATTCGCATATGTTTTCCTCTTTTTGTTTGTCGCATTTAATGTGCTTTGGTTTTACTGGAGAAAAAGATTATCAAAATAGTCATTATCTGTCAAATTCCATCCTCACAGCTTCTCTGAATTTATTTTCAATATCCTTTGGGATGTAATTATGCTTTTTAATTTCTTCATAAGCAGCATCAAAATTGTCAGGATACTTGCTGAATGCATCATCAAGGCCATTGATTCCGATTTTCATGCCATCAATATCTATCTGTCTTGCAGAGATAAATGATATTGCTTTTTCAGGGCATATCTTTTTACAATTGTTGCATCCAGAAATGCATTTGTCAGGTTTAGATACTAATGTAATATTTTTTTCTTTTGCATATACTTTATGCGGGCAGAAATTTATGCATATGTAGCAGTCTTTTTTGCATCGTCCAGAGTCGATTGTGGGAAACCAGTCTTTTGTCATTTTTTATAGGAAAAATTTTAATGAATAGTATATACCAACAACAACAAAGATAATTGCAGCAATTCTTCGAGTCCATTTTTCAAAAACCTGTAACTTATTCATGATCAAACCAATTTTTGATAGACTGAATGTGAGGATCAATGAAAAAATGATTACAGGAAGACCGGTTGCTAGAGCAAATGATGCAGGGATTATCAATGGGTCGCCCGCGAAAAGTGCCAGAGGGATAAGCATCCCAAAGAACAATACTCCGCTGAATGGGCAGAAAGCAAGGGCAAATACAACACCCAGCATGAAACTTCCAAATAGTCCCTTATTTGAGAGATTTTCAGATAATTTTTCGGTAAAATTGTTTATTTTATTATTTCCTTTGAAAAATTTTAGATTGATGATATCAAGCATTACAATTCCTATTCCAAAAAGTAAAGGACCAAGTAATTTTTCTCCATAGTTATTAAGGATGTATGAGATTGCTTGTGTTTTGATTCCAAACCAGACAATGAGTGAGGAAATAATTACATAAGTTGACATCCGTCCTAAAGTGTAAAATATACCCACAAGAAACGTGTGCCTGTTATTATCAATTTTTTTTGAGACATATGCTATTGCAGTAATGTTAGTTGCTAAAGGGCATGGGCTTATAGCTGTCATAAGACCTATGAAGAATGCGGCAATCACAGGGATATTGCTTGTTCCCATAATTTCCATGAATTGCATCAATCCCATTTAACAGCATCCTTCACATTTAGAGCAGCCAGAATCTGTATTTTTAATCTCAAATTCTTCTAAGATTTTTTGAATATCTTCAAAACAGCATTTTCCTTTTGGATTAAGATTTTTACATTGATTTCCAGTACAGGCCTTAGTCATTGTTTGAATATCTTTAATATTTTTAGCACCATTTTCTATTGCATTAGCAATAACACTTTTCTTAACATTTTTACAATAGCAAATGATTTCATCTTTCATTCAAATTCACCAGCAAATCTTTTTTCAATGACACCTTTCAGATAATTTTGAAAATCTTCTTTGTCTTGTAATTTATACCAAACTAATGTATTTTGTTCAGGGTGAAAACCATTTTCATCATACACTCCTAAAAATAATGATGAGCCGGTTGCACCATATTTGATAGAGACAGCCTTATTTTCAAATTCATCAATATTGATACTTTTGAATTCAATTTTACCATTATTAACTTCTTCGCGAAAATAGGTATTTACAGTTTCTTCAGCAAATTCTCCAACAGTCTTACAGCTCCAACATTGTTGGGTGGCGTGAAAATGATAGACTTCAATTTTATTTACAGTTATTATCTTCTGATTAGACTCTAATTCTTTATTATTTGTATTATCTGTAATTTTTTCTGTTTCTTGTGTTGTACAACTAATGATGAGAGTAACAGATATCAATAAAATAACTAACAATTCTTTTTTAAATTCTTTATTCATATTATTCCTCTAAATTAATCCATACACAAGTCCTGCAAGTGTTGTAAGAACAACAATACTTCCTGCATACACCCCTGTCTTTTTCCAGCCGATGAGTTTTGATATTATTAGAAGGCCTTGCAAAGAAAGTACAGGATCAGATAACAGGTATGCAAGAAGAGGCCCTTTGTTCATCCCAAGTCTCATAAAACCCTCAGCAATAGGCACTTCTACCAGGGCAGGAAAATATGCAATTGCACCAAAACCCACTGCTGCAAGATTGGTCAGGATTGTGTTTTTACCTGCAAACTGTTGAAACTTTTCCTGTGGTATTACATTAGTAAAAGCCGCTGCCAAAAAGACACCTATGAGAAGAAGGGGTATTATGTCTGTTGTGAATTTTAATGTCTCTTCCCACCAATCCTTCCTTTCATGGTATGTGAGCCATTTCATAGCAATGATTGCCTGTATTATTGCAAGGACCAATATTATTGGTGTTTTTATTGTATTTGGGATTGGTGCTGTACCTACAATCAGTATTGCAAACAGCCCTGCCCAGAAGATCTTTGATTTTACACCTTTGAGTGAATGTTCTGTTTCATTGATATTCATCTCTTTTTTTTCGTGCTTTTCATTCTTGAATGCAAATTCCATTATCAATCCCACTGAGATGGCAAAAACGATGGAGAGCACAAGCCGGACTGTTGCAAGGGTCCACCCCAGTCTTTGTCCTGTAAGTATGAATGTGATGATGTTTATCGCAGGTCCGGCATATAGGAATGTGGTAGCGATTCCTAGGCCAGCTCCTTTTTTCCATATTCCTGCAAATAAGGGAAGTATTGTGCATGAGCAGACTTCAATGAAGAATCCTCCGACCGCTGCGATTATGTAGGCAAGCCATTTTTTTGTCTTTCCGCTCAGGTATTTGACAATAGAGCCTGTTCCAATCAGGGTGTTGATTGCACCGGCTATGAAAAATGCAGGTATCAGGCACATCAGGACATGGGCTGAAAGATAATCAACTAGACCGAGCCAGCCTTGATAGATGGATTCACCAATCATTGATTTTACTGCAAATCCAGACAAGAAAGTTGATATAGGATTTTGCCATAGGAATATTATGAGATATGAAAAGAACAGGACAAATAGAATCCAGTTTTTTTTCAGGAAATTTTCAACTTTTTCCATTTTATTTGATTGATTTCTTGATTTCTTCCGGAGAAAGGACTTTTCCGGCTGATACTATCTTGCCATCAATCTCAAGAGCAGGAGTCATCATGATTCCAGCATCGATTATCTTTTCCATATCAGTCACTTTTTCAACCATAGCCTTTTTTTTTCCGTCAGAAAGTGCTATTTTTGTATTTTCTTCCAATTGTCTGCATTTTGGACAGCCTGAGCCATATACTTTTATTTTCATGATATTCACCTTAAATATTATTGAATATTTGTATGTATAAATATTTGTAGATTTAAATAGTTTACTTTTTGTACAAATGGTTTAACCAGAATTTCTTGAAAAAAGGATTCATTTTAGAGTCTTGAGTACTATTTTGACACGATTATCTTTGATCTTATACAATATTTTGGTGCCATCTTTTCTTGAGGAAAGTATTCCGCATTTTTCAAGTTTTTTAAGGTGTAAGGATACATTGGGCTGTGATTTTTGTGTAAAAGGCACAATCTCACAGGCACAGCGTTCTCCATCCATGAGAAATTCGATTATCTTTATCCTGGTCTCATCAGCCAAGGCTTTTAGTATTATGAGTCTATCAAACATATAGCAACTGTAAATATTTGCAGATTTAAATATTTAATTGGAATAGTAACAATATCACAGTTCAAACTCATCTATAAACTCCAGGATATATTTGTATTTTTCAAGATATTTGAAACCTTTGTCTGTAAGAGAGATGTATTTGCGGTCTTTCTTATCAAATTCTTCACGAATAAAGCCTTTTTTGAGCATCTCGCTGTAATAGTCAGTAAAGCTCTGTGATGAGATGTTTGAGAATCTTAGAAGAGGTGTTGGTTTTATTGAATTCTTATTGTCATGGATGATCATCAGTATCGAATTTATTATCTCAAGACGATCTCTTTTTTTTGACATCACTCACTAACCCCTCTTCAGTTTTTTTCTGACTCTAAGGAAAATTGAAAAGAAGATTCCGGCGGAGAGAAGATAGAGAGGAATCTTTACTTCTCTGGGTACCAGTCCTCTTACAAAAGCAAGGGTACTCATCACCCAGAAGAGGAACAATAACACAAAAGTTATCTTATTTTGAGAGATTAATTTTGAATGCTTTTCATGTTTATTTTTTTTTGTTTTGAATAACAAAATTATGATGGCAATAAGAAAAATTCCAGTCTGAAGGAACATAAGTAATATGTTTGATCTTGAAAAGCCAATAATAAATGAAATTAGTAGTGCAATGGCATTCAATACAATATTCAGTTTCTTAGGGTCAGTTTTTGTCTTCCTGATGTTTATTGAGACAACAACAGATAATATTGCCATGGTAGAAAAATAACTTACAAAAAACAAGCTAAAAAGCTGCATCAGGATTGTTGGTGCCAATGAGAACAATTCTCTTGAGAACATAAATCCCATCATCAAGAGCCTGAAAAAATATGCAAGTGAAAAATACAGGAAGACATTCCTGAAAAAATATATTCCCTTATGTTTTGAGAGATCATAAATCTCTTTTGTCTTAAAATATATATATGCTGATATCGCAATGACTAGGAGAACATAGACTAGTTCAGTCGCAAAAATTTCAATAGGTGGACCAAAATGTCGCATCCCTGATGGAAAACCTGGTGGCATGCAAAATATTAATCCTCAATTGTATATAAATAATGTGCATTTCAAGTGTACATATGGAGTCGTTCTTCTTTATAAATGAAAGGTGTTCCAGTAGTCATTGTCAGATGTGAACCACATTTGATTGTACAAAAGTAATTTAAACGGAGGTAAAATAAAATGAAAACAAATAGAATCTTGTTTGCGCTCCTGGCTGTTATGTCAATCAGCCTTGTATCATATAGCGCATTCGCCTACATGGGAAACCATGAGGGAACAATAGAGGACAGACCATATTACAGTGAAGAAGTGCATGATGAGCTTGAAGCAGCAATAGAAGCCAGAGACTATGATTTGTGGATATCTATCAGAGAAGAGAATGATCTACCTATGAACGGTAGGATTTTTTCCGTCATTGATGAGACAAATTTTGCAGCATATGCTGACATGCATGAAGCAATGGAAGACGGAGACACAGAGACTGCAGACGCACTCAGAGCAGAGCTAGGTCTTGGACAGGGCAGGATGGGGCAAAAAGGTGGGTTCCATAATAACAAAGCAGGATTGAAGAATAATCAGGCAGGATTTATCGATGCTGATAATGATGGATTATGCGACAACTTTGGTAGGAACATAGGAAAAGGTAGAAAATAATTTTTTTATATTTTTTTTATTGATGTACTTTGCATCCACATTGTTTATAAAGTTAGTATTTCTCTAACATTACAACAAATGAAAAAAATTGGCCCATTAGTCTCCTTGAGAGATGTCTGGAAGATCTATAAGATGGGAGAAGTTGAAGTTCCTGCACTGCAAGGAGTCACTGTGGATATAAATCCTGGAGAATTTGTGGCGATAATCGGGCAGTCAGGCAGCGGGAAGTCAACAATGATGAATATGGTTGGCTGCCTTGATATGCCTACAAAAGGAGCAGTTTTTCTAAAATCTTTTGATATTTCTACACTTTCAGAATCAGACCTTTCCACAATGAGAGGAAAATCGCTTGGATTCATATTTCAACAATATAATCTGATACAGAATATGACTGCATTTGATAATGTGATGCTTCCTCTTGAATTTTTAGATTATGACGATTCATCAGCAAAGAAAAAAACAAGGGATGTCCTTGAATTGGTCGGACTTACAAGATATGCGCACCATCTGCCTACCCAGATGTCAGGCGGCCAGCAGCAGAGAGTCTCTATTGCAAGAAGCCTGGTGACAGATCCCGAGATTATCCTTGCAGATGAACCGACAGGAGCACTTGACAGTATTACCGGAAGAGAGGTAATTATCACACTGCAAAGGCTTTGGAAAAAAGAAAATAAAACAGTAATTATGGTCACGCATGATATGCATCTTGCACAATATGCAGAAAAACATATAGAGCTCAAAGACGGCAGGATAATTAGTGTAAAAAAAAATGATAATATTAAGATTGAAAAATGAAATATAATATTCCAATATTGAAGGTGAGTGAAAAATGAAAAATTTATTGATGGCAATATTTATGTTTAGCATAATTACAGTAAGTTTAATATCTTCAACAGCCTATGCACAGATTGAAGGAGAAGCTCTGGTAGTAAGGATGCTCAATCAGGATCCTGATCCAGCAATTGCAGGTGACACAATTGAAGTAAGGTTTGCAGTAGAGAATTTTGGTGACACATCCACAGGATATTATGTGATGGAGGTTGTGCCTCAATACCCTTTTGAGAGTGTTTCAGGTGAAGATGTTGTCAAGGATATTGGTCCTATTGCAGCAAATGTTGCAGGAGACAATATGAAAATTGTGAAGTTCAAGATCAAAGTGAACAAGGATGCAACAGCAGGTTCATATAATATCAAAGTGCTGTCTTATGAAAAAGACAAAAGAGAGTCTGCATTGACTGGTCTTTTTGCTGTTGATATAGAGAGCAAAGAGAGTGCTGAAGTGATATACATCGATCAGGTGGAACTGATTCCAGGAAAGATAACTCCTATGAAATTCACTGTCAATAATGTAGGTTCAACACCGCTTAGGGATCTGACATTCCAGTGGGAGAATGAGGATGATATAATTCTGCCTGTAGGGTCAGACAATACAAAGTATATCAAGTATATTGATGTAGGAGAGAGTGCTGAACTGACATTCAATGTACTTGCCAGTGCAACAGCAACACCTGATCTTTACAAACTGGATCTCACTCTTACATATTATGATCCCATAACAGCTGCAGATAAAGATATCAGTACAAAAGCAGGAGTATATGTGGGTGGCGCAACAGATTTTGATGTCGCATTTTCTGGAACTTCAAGCGGAGAATCATCATTCTCTATCTCAAATATAGGAAGTGTTGCAGCAAGTTCAGTCACAGTCAAGATACCTGAGCAACAGGGTTGGAGAGTGACTGGTACAAATTCTGTCATCATAGGAAATCTCAATGAAGGAGATTATACTATTGCTAGTTTCATGTTGCAGCAATCAACATCAGGTGCCGCCATGTCAAGAAATCTCACAGGTAGGCCTGCCCGTACAAGTGATACAGATGCACCAACCATGCCATTACAGAACACAGGAACTCAAAGCTCTTCGGTCAAAGTTGATATTGTATATACAGATTCAAGAGGAAACAGGAATACCATTACCAAGGAGGTCCCTGTATCACTATCATCATCAGTCTTACTGACAGCAGGTTCAGGAACTGTACAGGGTATTAATGGTAATGCAGGATTCAGGAGGCAGCAGATAAATCCTCTTCAGTCCCTATGGCAGAGAGGGAAATGGTTCTTGCTTGCTGCGATAGTCTTGCTATGTTTTGGGCTAGTCAGGGGAAAATACAAAAAAGGAAGATTGGACAATCCTGATTACACATATAAACAGGCGGTGAAGGAATTGTTCAGAAAAAAGAAAAAAAAGCAGTCAGGAAGATGATCAGTCAGAAAAATTACTAATAACACACAAAGATCCAGATGAAATTCAGAAAATCATTCAAGCATGCCCTTAACATGGTCCTGCATGCAAAAATAAGGAGCTGGCTTACGATATTAGGCATAGTGATAGGTGTTGCTGCTGTCATAGCAATCGTATCCCTGAGTGAATCACTGAGAGAGGATGTTACAAACCAACTGGGACAGCTCGGTGGGGATCTCCTCACAATTAGGGCGGGTTCATCAGGCGCAAACAGCTTTTTTGGTGGGCACGGAGGAGATTTTGGAGGGGGAGGAAGCTCAGCCAGCACAGAAGAGATAGTGCTGGACAGGACAGACCTTCAGGTGCTACGTGGCATCCAGGACATAAAAGTCATGGATACTGAGATATCCGGAAGGGTTGATGTCTACAATGTTGCTGAAAAGGGCTCTGCTACCTTAACAGGTGTTGATCCTGCAGCATGGTACCAGTTGACAACAGGCACTATTGCAGAAGGAAGGATGCTCGGGCCAGCTGATTCAAATGTTGTTGTTGTTGGTGGCAGGATTGCTGATGGTTTTTTTACCAAGCAGCTTGGTGTGAATCAGCTCATCACAATTGAAGACAGGCTTTTCAGGATAGTGGGGATACTGGATGATACCGGCAGCAATATATTTATGCCTATTACTGCTGCCTATGACATACTTGATGATAAGGACAGGGATGTATATGACCAGATAGTGATTAAGGTAAAGAATGAGGATGAGCTTGACGCTGCAATAGAGCACATTGACAGTAAGCTCAGGGTGAAGAGGCATGTATTGTCAGGAAGAGCAGATTTTTCCATCTCATCGAACAAGGAGCGCCAGGCGCAGAGATCTGAGATGATGAGTTCTATGACAACATTCCTGACTGCCATTGCAGCAGTCGCTCTGCTTGTCGGTGCTGTGGGTGTCGCAAATACAATGTTTACGTCTGTTCTGGAAAAGACAAAAGAGATAGGGATCATGAAGGCAATCGGAGCCAGGAACAGCGATATTTTAACAATATTTCTTTTACATGCGGCACTCATAGGTTTTATTGGTGGAGCATTAGGGATTGCATTGGGCTATGTTCTCTCAGGACTTCTGCCAAGCTTGATGGGTAGCGCAGGCGGGCCATTGTCAAGGTTTGCAGGTGGCGGATTCATCAGCATCAGCAGCATATTGATGGCGATGGGAATATCAATTTTCATAGGCATGGCAGCAGGAGCTGTACCTGCTGTGCAGGCATCAAAATTAAAGCCAGTTGATGCATTGAGGTATGA
>JAHIYL010000181.1 GCA_018815145.1 Nanobdellota archaeon
TATTACGGGAATTTAAATCGAATTTCAAATTTCAGTTATTCCTTTATGGTTTGTATTCGCAGCAGAGCTGCGGGGTATTAAACCCATAAAGTAATAAAACAAAAAAACAAAAGGTGATTGAAATGATTGGAAATCCAAAATGGTTCACAAGACGAAAATATGGCGGCTGGGGCCTAAGGCCAAAGACCTGGCAGGGATGGGTTTATCTGATAATCATGTTAGGCCCGTTCATAATATTCCAGTCTCTCCCTTTCTGGGATGAAGAGTTAAGGACATATGTCACAATAGGATGGCTTGCATTCATGCTTCTTGATGTTATGCATATAATGGTCTTATTGAAGCGGGATGAGAGAGAGTTCAAGATAGAGGCAGTCTCTGAAAGGAATGCTGCATGGACAATGATGCTGATTTTAGTGGCCGGGATTATGTTCCAGACAATTAAAAGTGGAATGAACAAAGATCTTTCTAATATTGACTGGTTTTTGGTTGCTGCTCTTTTTGGCGGGATGATAGCTAAGACTATATCAAATGTTATACTGGACAAGAGGGCGATGTAAAATGAAAAAAGACTACAAAAAAATGCTGGCAATCAAATCAGGATTGATAATCATCATGCTTGGACTCTTAATCTGGAAAAAACCCGGATCTGAATCAATCTCTGTAGCAATGAGCATCATAATGGTACTTATTGCAACAACTTTTCTAAGATTAAAAAAACCAGATTCATATAAGCAGGATGAGAGGACAAAAAAACTTTATGGTAAAGTGATTTCAGCATCCTGGCTTGTAACACTGCTATCAGTGACCCTGTTGTATTGGAACAATTACCTAAAAATCATATATATACCTGTTGATGTATTGATAACAATGATCTTTGTCATCATGGTAGCATCAAACATATTGTTCCGATTCTATTATATGAGAAAAGGAGACACAGAATGAGGACACGCATCAAAGAATTTCGAGCCAGGTATGATCTTACTCAGGAAGAGCTGGCAAAAAAAGTGGATGTCAGGCGCGAAACTATAGTGTTTCTGGAAAAAGGAAAATATAATCCCTCACTGAAGCTTGCACATGATGTAGCGACTGCACTAAAATCAAATATTGATGAATTGTTTATTTTTGATTAAAATGATAAAGGGAATAATCTTTGATCTTGACGGAGTAATTGCAGACACTGAAGAGCTGCATTCCCGGGCAACAATAGAAGCACTGATGAATCATGGAATCATGGTCGATGAGAATTTCTACTATGACTATTGGACCAAACAGGGAAAGGGCATAGCAGACATCATCAAAGAAAAAAAGTCTGATGCTTATGAGGAGAAAATCAGGCAGGAAAAAAGAAGAGAATATCATGCTCTTTTGAAAAAAGAATTGAAAATATATCCTGGTGCAAAAGACAAGATAGCACAGCTTTCTGAAAAATACATTATATCGCTTTGTACAAGCTCAAGAAAAAAAGATGCAGAACTTATTCTCACACTCTCCAACCTTAAAAAATACTTCTCCTGTGTGATCTCAAAAGATGATGTAAAAAAAGCAAAACCAGATCCTGAAGGGTTTATTCTTGCATGTAAAAAGATGGAGATCACCCCTGCTGAAGCAGTTGTGATTGAAGATGCAGAAAAAGGTCTTTTTGCCGCAAAAAAAGCCGGCATCAAATGCATAATAATTCCAAATAAATACACAAAGGACAATGATTTCTCTAAGGCAGATGTTATATTGGATAATATAAATGAATTAAGTAAATCTGTAATTGATAGTCTTTAATTTTACCAATAGTAATTTAAACCACTACCAGAATCATTTTCCTATGATAGAATTCAACCCAGACGGCAGCCTCAAGCTTCCGGGCAGTGTCCAAAGGAGCCTAAAGGAGAAGGAACAGAAGATGAAGACACAAAGATGCATAAAGATTGAAAGGGAGATAGTAAATTTTACAGCTCCAAAAAAATGCATACTCCACCTAACACTGTCTGATGCAATCACTGACAACCGATTTGCAGAAAATATCTACAAGGATTTTTTGCCGATGTCCACTGTCCTCACAAAATTCTTCAAGAAAAGCGAAAATGAATTCGATGTAGAGATAGACACTGATTTCAGGAGATGCACTGACTGCCAGGGCCTGATAAATAGGTACAGGGAATTCATGGACCTAAATATCATTGAAGTAAAAGGTATCTGCACATTCTCAAATCAAAGGCCTAATTTCAGCTATGAAGATTATTTTGACTGACTGTTTCATTCACAAATAAATTGAAATTATGAAATTCCCTATCCCAATCAGAGCAGAGCTCTGGGGTATTACGGGAATTTAAATCGAATTTCAAATTTCAGTTATTCCTTTATGGTTTGTATTCGCAGCAGAGCTGCGGGGTATTAAACCCATAA
>JAHIYL010000182.1 GCA_018815145.1 Nanobdellota archaeon
ATTGCTCTTATTATGTTTTCCTGCAAAAAGAACAAAATAGAACAGAATTGCTGTGATCACAAAAAGGCTGAGCAGTACAGCAGCATAGATTGGATTGAAGCCTTTTTCTTCACCAACTGCTGCAGGTTTTTCCAGTTGTGCTTCCTTTGCTTCTTCAATAGCAGGTTCAGGATTATTGCTGATATCCTGCTTTTCCTGCTGGAGCTCTTCAGGACTTTCAAGAATTGGTTCTGTGATCTCAGGCTCTTCATCTTCAGCAGCTGTTGCTGATACTGAACTACTTCCACCACCACCGCCACTTCTGCCCGGGGCCAGGACTATTGGAACAGGTTCTTCATCTTCTTCCACAGGTGTCTCTTCAGTGCTGTAGGTAGAGAAGCAGATAACATTGAATATTATCTCCCCGCCGGAATAGCTTATCAATGAACATATTTCTTCAGAACAGGCTTCGCCATTCTTTAGAATACGGGGATTTGATGATGTCAGGCCATAGAGATGTATCTCAGCTGATTTGTTGAGTCTTGGAAGGTTAAGGGTATCCAAGCTCAATGCATTGAATGTTATGTTTAAATTTGAGTCAAGGTCAAGACCGGTCATATTTGTCTCACCAAGAAATTTGACCCTGCCATATTCAAGTATTTCAAGGACCGCATCATCCACAGCATTGATGTCTGATACACCTGAAAAAGATGTTGTCCTGCCGTCAAATTTGCTGTATTTCGGCAGAAGCGCAGAGTCCGGCATCTGATCTGTGATCACTGAGTAACTGATTGAGGAATAGTGATTATTGCCTGAATCAGAACCATTGACCTTCCAGTAGTACATAGTATTGTTGAAGAGTCCTGTGATAACTAGAGAATGGATGCTCTTTTTTGTAAGCGAATTATAGACTGTCATTGTTGAGAAGTCAGCTGAAGTCGACACATATAGACTTGCGTTGCCTGATTCATTGAGTTCAAGGTTCACTGCAAATGAAGATGTTGTGATGCTGGAATTAGTAAGTGACACAATTGCCGGCGGCTGGTCATCAACATAAGGTACAGCTGTTGTGACTTCAAACAGGTCTGATGTATAGAAATTCCCCGCACTGTCTGTCCCATTGACTTTCCAGTAATAGGTCGTATTTGCTGAGAGATTTGTTACCTCTACTTCATGGTGTGTTGAAAAAGGACTTGAAAAAAAAAAATTAAGTCCAACATAAGATCAGACGTGAAAGCATGGAATGATGCATTACCGGATTCATTCAGATACATATCCATGAAAAAGCTGTTGTCAGTGACTGTCGTATTTGCGATTGATGTGATTACCGGGGCAGTTTCATCTATTATTGTCTCTCCTCCTGTAATTATGTATGCATCTCCATTCTGGGTTGTATCAACAGTGAATGTGACTTTTGTACCTGATTCAGTTGAAGAGATGATTTCACCATCCTTTCTTACAGCAAAATTACTGTTCAGGGTCATATCCCTGCAGTCGATGGTCACTTCTGTAGGGAGGGAATAATCATAGCCGTCATTGTCGATGTCTGTGAATGAGTTTGTCTCCAAGGTTATTGAGTCAGGAGAAACTTTGACAAGTGCACTTAATGGAGTGACGGATTCAAATAGAGTGACACCTGCAGCTTGGATAAAAGTTGTATTGAATGCACCTATTTCATTCTCATTATCATTGAAGACAAGGCCCCAGCCAGTAGCTGTCTTATCGCTGTAGGTAACTTCATTATTGTTGTCTGAATCAAAAAAAATGTAATTTCCCGATTGAAGGATTCCTTTGTCAGACAGATTAATTGCTGTTATTGCCTTTTCATTTCCTGTTGTGTACCAATGATGGGTGAATATCATGTCAAGATTGTCAGAGGGCGTATAGTAGTACATACGCCTGTAATTGGATGTTCCGCCGCAGGACCCATCGCAGCTTGTCTTGCAGAAACAGATCTTCAAACCCGTCTCGCCACCGCCGAGTGATAAATCCGGGTAAGATATATAAATGACTTGGGTCTTTAGGTTCTTGGTGGTGCCTATCCTGTTGAATGTGAATGTTGTTCCACTCCTTGATTCATCATATTCATTATTAATGTTAATGAAATTATGATATATGCCTTCACCCTGAGTGACATCTTCAACTACTGTTCTTTTAGCAAGTGTATCACCATATTTGATGAAATATTCCTGAACAGGTGCTGCATTCTTGTACGGTCTCCAGACATAGACACCAGCGAGTCTTGCATCGGATGTGCCCATGTAATTTGCTAGGTCTCCGCCGTATTGGAGAGGGAAACGCCTGTAGGAAGGGTAATCAGTTGAATAATAAGCAGAAGGACAATCATACATGCCATAGTATTGGTTGAGTCTTGCTGTACCACAGGATGCAGAGTAGAAACTACTTTCACCTTCATTTGTCTGAGTATCATCCAGTAGAGATATTCCATTTTTCCATGTTTCTGCTCTGACATCATCCTCATAAGGAACTTGCTCGAGGTCAATGAAAGGTTCACCAAGGGCATACAAGTAATACCCCTGTGCCTGAGAATGCCCGCTTCCTCTTTCTTCTCCACCATCAATCTGGATGACATTGTCATTGGAATATGTATAATTAGTTCTAATTGTTAAGATATCATTTGCATTATCAAAAATTATTTTTGGCATCGTTGCTTCCGGCTTTTTAAGAGATTCAATATCTTGTTCAATCTGTTTGAAAAGATATGAAGTAGGATATATTGTATTTGATCCTGACATATTAAATATTTTTTCTCTATACCATAAAATAGATTCCTTAGTTTCTATGTCATTACATAATGCTCCATAGTATAGTATAAGGTCCCAATTGACAAAATTACCATCAGAAATTTCCTGATAACTATTTGAGTCTCCCCTTTGTATAGACCTATATGATCTACCTTCGTCATTCCGAAGTGTGTTCCCATTGTAATTGAAGTCGAGCTGCTGGGAAAGAACTTCTCTTGCCATGGCGCAAAAGGCATTGTTATATTGATTGATATCTCCAAGATTAAATCTTTTTCTGAAATATACATTCTCAACCAGATGAGGTGATGAATATGTTTTGTAAAGCCAACCTTCCTGATAGTTTGCCCATGGATCATTTTTATAAGCCATTAAATAAACATCTTCCCTGTTCATCCAAGCGCTTGCAATGTTTGTACCCCAGTACTGATCATCAAGACGCTGTATCAAAGTAGGATTTGTATTATCTGCACCAAGTAAAGTATAGCAAAAACCACCCATTCCTGAACCAAAACCATTGCCATTGCCACCTTTAATAGCATCTGTATCATCTCTATCTGGTCTTGTATTTTCAATGTTTGTGATTTGCTGGCATATATCATGATACTGGTGCGCAAGAAGTCTTAGATCAGGTTCAGATAAAGATGGAAACATAATGTCAAAAATTATTCCGACATGTGCTAATTCATGTATTGCTTGAACATTGTCATATGATGTAACTGTTCTATTTGCCCATCCAAATAGATGATTCCTTGCTCTTATGCATTGTGTACTTTCAGGAGGATAATCGTCAAACATACAACCCATGGCGTTTTCTCTGCCTTTTTTTGCTCTGGGGTCAACACTATTACCTGTCCAAGATTGTGAAAAATCCTCAGAATTAAATGAATTAATCCAATTGCAGGAACTGTATGAAATGGCATTGCTTGGAATTGAGCAATATGGCTTTAGTATATCTTCAAATTCAGTCAAATTGAAATGGAACCATGGTCTGTCCATGAAAGGAACATAAATTTTCTGATTGTTATTTTCTTCAATATCTTCAATAATTTCATTACTTGTATCAATAGTTACATAACCTTCATGAAATCCAAGCGAAGAAGGCCAATCACAGATTAATGTGGTTTGGGATTGGCTAGAGACACTGATTCTTCCACCACATATCTGCTCATCATTTAATTCTAATTCCCAATTAAAATTACCTGAAGCAGTGATTCCTTGATTTCGTATTGTAATATAAATAGGCATTGTGTCACCTACCCTATCAGCCAAGGAATTGTGGGAATCACTAAAATCAAAAGGTAGAGTATAAGTTATATTTTGAACATATAAATCCAGGTCAGGAGGCGTCCCGGTGCTTTTTTGATAATATTGTTCATCCACCATTGAAGAATCACATGAATTATTTATGAAAAGCAGTTCATCAATATAACCATGAACATCAATTCCATATCTTCCGACACCTATTTTTATTGGATTTCCTGCACTGCTATTTATGGTTCCCTTCTCTGTACTTACATTTTTTAATAGTATATTATTTTTCCATGCACTATAATAATGACCATCGTAGCTTATTGCATAATGTGTCCAAGTGCCACCTGTTGTTCCATAGGATTCACTTAAAGTACCTCCTACATCACCAAGTTCTGCACTCCACATTGTTGAAATACCATAATCTCCTTCTGTACAATATAATTCATTTGATTCATCATCGTTTCCAACCATCCAGTACATTCTTGATGAACTACCTGATGGACTTGTTTCCTCATATGTCCACCACATTGTGCAGAATCCGTTTTCTCCAATTTCAAAAAGTGTAGATGAATTTAGATAATCACTTCCATCTGTTGCAGTCAGATCAGCGCACCCAAACCATTTACACACATCACTGTCAGCCCATGAAGCAGAGCCTCTTGCATTGAACTGGTGATTCAGGTAACTGTAGTCTTTCCAGGGATCATTTTCATCATCAAACGTAAGGTTCAACACAACATCAGAAGGCTCTAATTCCTGCAGTGTCACGAATCCAAAAATACCTGACTCTTTTATAAAATACAATGAAGCAAGGGATATTGAAACTAGGATAACTATTGTAAATACATATATCACTTTCTCTTTTTTTTCAGAAAATTCCATGGTCTATTTAAATTATAAACACATCACGTTTATATAACTTACTTATTGGAAAATAATAGATTTGGAAATATTTTTATACTTTTGCAAAATAGAATGATACATTGTAAGATTAAAGTCAAAAAGAGGTACAATTAAAATGAAGACAGCACTAATCACAGGAATTACAGGACAGGACGGAAGTTACTTAGCTGAGTTACTATTAAAGAAAAAATACAAGGTCCTAGGTATGGTAAGAAGGACATCGACAATAAATTTTGAGAGGATACAGCACATCCAGGACAAAGTGGAGATTGTACAGGGAGATCTTATGGACCAGATGTCCCTCATCGAGATACTGAATGAATACAAGGTGGATGAGATATATAACCTTGCTGCACAATCATTTGTCCCTACAAGCTGGAACCAGCCGGTTCTTACAGGAGAAGTAACTGCCATGGGAGTGACAAGGGTGCTTGAAGCAATAAGGATAGTAAACAAAAAAATCAAGTTCTATCAGGCATCATCAAGCGAGATGTTCGGGAAGGTCAATGAGACACCGCAGACCGAAAAAACAAGATTCCATCCCAGAAGCCCGTATGGAGTTTCAAAAGTATATGGATATTGGATAACAGTCAATTACAGGGAAAGTTATGGAATACACGCATGCAACGGCATACTTTTCAATCATGAATGTGTATCTGAAAATACTCCTGTAATAATAAGAGACAAAAAGACAAAAATAATTTCTATCTGCTCATTAAATGAACTCAGAAAGCCTAAAGAAAAGGGAAGGAATGTCCAGCAATGGAGCCCAACTGCTCTTGATATATGGGATGGAGTTGATTTTGCGCCGCTTAAATTGATCACTGCAACTAAACGGAAAAAAAAAGAAGATGATTTCAGGTGCAGGACAATCAACACTAGACATGGGGTAGTTGTGGCCACAAATCACCATAAAATGCTGGAGAGCAATGGAAATAAAATAAAGGCAAAGTTAGTGAAAGACGGCCAAACACTGCTTCATGGCGCTTACCCTTCTCAAAAATCCATATCAAAGATCAGCAAAGAAGAGGCAGCATTCCTTGGCTTTATGGCAGGAGATGGTTATATCAGTGAAACAGGAAGGGCAAATTTTTCAAATAATGATACTGAAATCTTGCTGCAGCTTGAAAACTTATGGAGACAGGTGGGCTTAGGCTATGTGAATAAGAAAGAA
>JAHIYL010000183.1 GCA_018815145.1 Nanobdellota archaeon
AGATGAATGTCGTAATAGCCAATAAAACAAAAAATTCCCTCTTTTCCCCAGAATAAGCGAGGGGAAAAAGGGAATTTTTTGCCATAACTAGATGTGAAAATGACAAGCTATGAAATACGGCGAGGTTTAACATAGATGAAGCAAATAAATCCTCTTAAATTTTCAAAAACAAAAACGAATTATGCAGGAGTTATTTTGTGCAATAACAATAATTCAGAAGAAGATAAAAATAATGCTTTAGCAATCTTAAGTAACTGGAGAGCGGCACATAGCTATCCTATGCACATTTTTAAAAAGAGATTAAAACGAGTCTCTGAAAAAATGGATAAGAACGCATTATCTGCTCAAAGGCTTAAACGTGTTCCATCAATTATAAAAAAGCTTCATAGAAAATATGGAAGTAATAAAGCAACAATGAAACTTACACAAATGCAAGATATTGCAGGATGCAGAGTTGTGATGTCAAATGTTCAATTAGCGAAAACACTTTACCAAGATCATTACATCAAAGGAGACTTAAAACATAAAAAAGTGAATGAAAAAGACTACATTTCTAATCCTAAAGAAGATGGATATCGAAGCATACACTTAATTTACAGATATTATAGTGATAAAGGAAAGGACATTTATAATGATTTATTAATTGAAGTGCAAATTAGATCAAAATTACAACATATATGGGCCACTGCAGTAGAAACAGTTGGTTTTTTTACTGGACAAGCAATAAAATCAAATGAAGGAGAAAAAGAATGGAACATATTTTTTAAATTAATGAGTTCTGCATTTGCCAAGCTAGAAAATTGTCCTACTATTTCAAATACTCCTGATAATGAGAAAGAACTCTATTTGCTAATTAAAAAAAAAGAAAAGGAATTAAATGTCATAACAAAGATGGAAAAATGGACTAAATCAATTAAACTATTTGACGATTTAAGAAATAAAAAAAATTCACATTTCTTTTTACTGGAATTGGACACAATCCAAGAAAAATTAATAATCTCTGCATATTCAAAAAGACAGGAAGAAAAAGCAATAAGAGATTATGCGAATGCTGAAAAAAGGATTTATGGCAGAAAAGAGTATGATGTTGTTTTAGTTGGAGCAGACACAATATCTGACCTAAAAAAAGCCTATCCTAATTATTTTTTAGACACAAAGGAATTTCTGAAGTATCTTAATAAAATGTTGAATAAATATTCAGAATAGAATTAACCCGATATTTATGAATGCTGCAAGTGAGAGCGGTTCAAAAACATTCAGGAGAAATGGTGAAATAGCAAAAAGAGCAGCAGCAACAAGGTTCACATGGATCCCTGGCGTAATTCCCGTGATGATGCCTATGCATAGGCCAAGTATGAGGGATAATAGGATTTCAGTGAAAAGCATGATGAATAGAAATTAGAGAGAAAGGGTATAAAAATATTGTTGAAATGAAATAAAAATTATTTCTGAGATAATGCATTTATCACATTATCATAAGTCAGGAACTCAACATTACCACCGCAAGAAAAACCTTCCTCAGCTACTGAAGCTTCCCAAAACAGTGAAACCACATTGTCAAATTCAGTACTTGGAATAAAGCTTGGATTGATTTGACATTTTAGTCCGAAATGACCCATTTTGCCGTTCAGACAATAGATTTCTCTGCTCAAAAAATCTTCATCATTCATATTTAAGCAATATACACTCAGAGGATAGTCTATACCTTTAAAAGGATCACACACCATATTGACAGTGTCTCTCTTTACCATCAAAACGGCCCGACAATTACCAATATCCTCTCCGCACAGCCTTTCATATTCATCAAATTCATCACAATTACTATATGTGATATCAGAAAGCTTTTTTGGTACTGGTTCAGAATTTGTATCGTCACTGCATTGGTATAATGCTTTTGCCTTCAAACCATATTTGTTTTGTGCTTCCACAAGTAGGTTTTGAATTGATGTTACACCATAGAGCGGATAAATGTCTCTTTTAAAACTGCAGAGATACCTTCTCCATAAAGGTTCTCCGTCCATACACTCAATAAACCAGCCAAGAATATCTTCACAACAAATATCCGGTTCCAAATATTTTTCTTCTTCAGGTGTATTCTTAGGACAACACATTAATCCGTTTTGCTCATCTACAACTGCAATTGCACTCTGTGATTCATCTCTCCTGAAATATCTTCCTTCCTGGCATCCGTAGTCAGTGAACCATTCAAGATTTGTCTTATCCCTACCAATTTCACTATCTGTATCACATACCCAATCAACATTGTAATTATAGTTTACTTGACCTTCTTTGTCTGGAATTTCTTCATAAAACTCCATTTTGATTCTTTCTTGCGGATCTATAGTGGTTATTGTTGATTTTGGAGGAATAAAATTACATGTGTGCTTAATAACTGCTGTTCTGAATCCTGTTCCATAGCAGTATCCTTTTTCTGATATCAAATCATCACCACATAAATCAAGTGGAGCTAATGGTCCTCCATAAGGATCGCATACCAGTCCATTAACTACTTTTACTCTTTTTTTGCCATTAGCAAACCATTTGTAATCATTGCACCTAAAATATTTTGCATCTGCTTCTGATTTTAGTGTATTTTTATATTCTGTATGTTCACGTTCAGACAATTCATACAAATCAGTATATCGAACCAAATAATCGCTACCTAATCCCTCTATATGATGTATGGCTGTTTTGGCAGTAGGTACGTCATCCTCACAATACCAATTCAGAAAATCTGCCTGCTCTTTTGAGTACACATAGACATAGATATATTCGTTGATGATTGAACTGGAAGCTTTCTCAATCACGGTGAACGATGTTCCAGGGATATTATTCCTATCATCTGCTGTGTCGAGATCATATTTAACACAAACAGAGCCTACATCAAGAGGTTGTATCTCAAAAGATACTAAATTATCCGAAAAAAAATCATTGAAACTATCATATGTAGTGATTTCACCGGTCACCGGATTGCATGCTTCAAACTTGGGATCATCAGGGGTCCCCTTGAATTTGGTAATTATCGTATTTCTTTGTTCTGCAAAGATATTAGGATTTTCCTTCTCTTCTTTGCTTGGTATATCTGCAACAGAGTTGTAACCATCAGAATAAAATTTA
>JAHIYL010000184.1 GCA_018815145.1 Nanobdellota archaeon
CAGCCTTTTGAATATGACATCAATGATGTCAAAGAAATTGGTAAAAATCAAAAAACTCTTGATACCTTCGGTATAGTCGGGTTTAACTCTCCTCTGCAAAAAATTTGAGGTGAGTCTACACCCAACATCTTAATTATTAGTCTTGATTTTCTGCTTAAACATCCTAAGCTTGAAATTATCCAATGTTCTTCCAAAAAGCCTATCCAGACATATCAGTCCTGAAAAATAAAACGGAACAGTCAAATGTCTGCGATTGTCTCTGATTCCAAGTATTATTTTTCGTGCCACCTTATCAATAGCTGTCTTAAAAACAGTGTTCTTTTTCAATCCTCCCTTTGTAAGAAGATTACTGTCAAAATTTTTGTCATTCATTGGCCCCAGTGTGACATGCAAAACTTTCAGATTATTTTTCCGTCCTTCTATAGCCAGTACTCTACTGAACATATATAATCCTGATTTTGAGACTGAATATGCTCCCATCACAGGCATTGCAATCCTTTCTGCGACTGTCCCAATATTTACCAGATATGATTCATCAGAAGCATACAGCAATTCCTTCAATCCAAGAGTCAAAAGCAACGGAGTCCGAAGATTCAGGTCCATAAGCTTTTCCACATCCTCTGTATTGGATGAAAACAGGCTGCCATGTGTACCGATACCAGCATTGTTTATGAGAATATCAATATTTTTGTTGCTGGTCTTTATTGCTTCAATTGTCTTTTTTACTGCTTTTCCATCTGATAGATCCAATATATGTGACTCTATTCTTATCTGGGCATTGAGTGACTTGAGCTTTTTTTCCAGATGGTCAATTTTTTCCTTGTTTCTTGCAAGAAGTATAAGTTTTTTGCAGTCTTTGGCAAAGAGCTTGCATAACTCAGTACCAAGACCTCCAGTTGCTCCTGTGATAAGTGCACATTTATTTTTGATTTTCATTTTTTTTGCATTCCCGGGCAAGATATGCCACAGTCTGCTTCAGGCTGTATTTTGGTTTAAATCCAAGGTTTAAAATCTTTTTGTTTGAATATCTTTTGTCTTTGTCAGATGTCTTCATGAACTCAGATGTGTAAGGTAAAATACCTTCTCCAAAAAATTGCTCGAAACCTGCAACAAATCTTTTGATCAGTCTGAAATGATTCTTGTTCAGACATATTTTCATAGGATTTCTCTTCAATTGATCCAAAAGACACATCTGGAAAAGACTGTTTTTCACATTATGCACAGTGACGATGTATCTTTCTTGAATTTTTCCGCTTTTTTCCAGGAAAACCATAGCTGCAGCTGCATCCCTGATGTCAATGAAAGAATTATAAGTATCAACCATAGCAAGTATTTTTGACTTTGCATGGGAATTATAGATCCTGCAAAAATACTCATTTGCTCCAATAAGAGCTCCAAGATTGGCAATGACCATGGGAAACTTCCCAATATATTTTTCAACAATCAGTTCAGATTCAAGCTTTGACAGAGAATAGTAGTTGATCATTGATGAACTGCGCAAAGGATAGACTGTTTCATCTGACAGACCATATCTGTTGATACCGACTGCAGAGATGGAACTGGCATAGACTAGCTTTATTTTATATCTTTCACACAGTCTGCATATATTTTTTGTTCCCTGGATATTGACTGCATCCATGAGTCCGATATCTTTTTTTTTGTAAGAGACGATACCTGCAGCATGAAATATGATGTCTGTATCTCTAAAAAAATTTTCTGATATTTTGAGATCTGTTATATCACAATATTTATACTCAATTTTGTTGCTGTTTTTAGGTTCAGGAATGTTTTTGTAATCTTTTGAAATATCCAAGACACTAATTCTTGTGCTTGAATACTCACTATTTATTTCCTCAACAACAAATTTTCCAAGAAAACCTGCTCCTCCTGTCACAACTATGCTTTGTTTCATCTTCAGTAAATGCTTGTTACTAAAGAAATTAATAAAATCAACTATATAAAATTTCACTAATAACCAAAAAAACAAAGAAAAAAATCAAAAAAATTCACTTCTTTGCAAGTGTTATCTCGATGGTCGAGACCCTTACCTGCTTGCCTTCCTTATTCTCAAACTCCTCTGAATCAATCGCAACGTCTTTAATCTCTACCTGGGAATCAAGGAATCTTTTTGCTGCGACCTCTGCTACATCCACTGCACGGGCAATGAACTTTCCCCTTGCCTTTATAATCACTTCATCAGCACTTTTCGTCGTGAATTGCATGACTACACCTGTCACATAGTTCATGAACGGCTTATTCCCAATAAAGATACAGTTGTCTTCTGTCATTATTGTCGTCCTCCTAACTGTTCAACTACAAAAAAGTAATTTAAATGCAGTTATAAATGCTTCTTTTGCCTTATCTGCCTGGTGACATACCCGGCGATAATGTTTCTAAGCTTTTTAGAAGGAACAGTGGCAAGTTCTGATACCAGAAGCTTGTTAGAATCAAAATCTTCTTTGAACTTATCTCCGTGCAGCCGGACAAGTTCATCTGTCACTTTCTTGACTTTTTTTGTTTTTATTCGTCCCATTTATAGAATCAAAGAAAATTCAGACAGTTTATAAAGATTATGGTCAAAAATGCCATTTGTGCCAATCTCATGCATTTTATTGGCTCTCCTGTTGTTGCGTATGCCAATAAACTTTAAAAAGAATTAAATAATAGGATAATGTAAAATGAAAAACAAAATATATCAGGATTTCTCATGGGCAGACACTGCCCTGAAAATTAACAAAGAGAATATTGCCGGAATTAGCCAAAATAAAGGAATAAGATTTATCCACGGATGCATCCGAAAGGCTGTTCAAGTGCCTGAAAATGCATTGGCATCGCATCCGGAGATGGGTTTTGACTCCAATATGTTGTCAGTGGTTAATTCTGTTAGAGACAAAAAAACATTAGATAGGATAAAAAAGACTGCTGCTGCTGCTCTAAAGAACGCAGAATTTCCGCAGACAATCATCCAATGCGGGATAGGGGGATCAATCATCGGTTCCTCCCTGATAACAGGAGTTCTGGGAGAGACAACAAGAACATTCATCCCTGCAGCATCAGCAAACACATATTCAATGCATCTGTTGAAAAAAATAATTGCAGAGGATCCAAAAAAAATAATATTGATAAAGGCGACAAGATCAAACAAGACTCCTGAAACTCTGTCAACATACAACCTGCTTGAGCATGAACTGAAAAAACATCTTCCGGACTCTTTCAGAAAACACTGCATCCATATACTCGGAAAGGATATTGTTGAAGATGAAGCAGTAAAAAAAGGATATTTTGGAATAGGCCTTGAACCAAATATGTCAGGCAGGTTCACAGTCCTTGCTGCTGCAAATCTCACTGCCATGTCACTTATGGGAATTGATATAGAAGAGCTTGCCAAAGGAGGCGAATACATGCTTGAAAAATGCGCAAAAGAAATGGATGCAGAGGAGAACCCCTCACTGAAACTTGCGCTGTACCTTTATCATGCTGCATCTGAATTTGGTATTGGAAACCTGCGAAACGGCGTATGGGACAAAAGGCTTCACGGCTACAATGCACTAAGTGCACAGCTCTTCAATGAAAGTCTGAGGCATTCACCTAAAGTGATCATTGATTCTTCAGGTGAAGACCTTCCAGAGGCAGCGCATTTCAATATGCAGGCATATGACCAGGGCATAGTAAAATATTTTCATCATTTTGTTGCAGCTGCAAAATACGAATCTCCTGAAAAGATTCCGGGGATGGATGTAAATACTGATGAATTTGAAAAAGCTCTGCTTCTTGGAATCAAGAAGAGGCTTGAAAAGACCAGTGGCATAACACCTACTGGAAAACAAGTCCCCGGAAGGCCGGGCTGCATAACATTCCTAAAAGACATCTCTGCGTCAAGCCTTGGCCAGCTCATCATGCGTGATATGCTGATTGTAATTTATCTCGGTGGAATCATTGGAGAAGAGCTTGGTCTGGATTACAAGTCAAATAAGCAATGGTTCTTCCAGCAGCCGGGTGTTGAAGGATATAAGCTCGCAACAAAAGAATTGCTCAAAAATCCTGATAACCTTAAAAATGAGATGATGAAGGTGAACAGCTCATTCTGAGAGGTGTGACAAAGAATAGAGAAGCAAAAAATCACTAATCTTTTAAACTATGTTTTCTTTAATCTAAAATATGGATACCATCACTTTACTTTTTATGATACTGAGTTTTGTCTTTTTCCTATATATCGGCTACAGGCTCGGAATAAAACGGGCAACAGTGGAAGTTGCTCGAAAATGGTCAGATTTCATACCAAAGATACGTGAGGATGCAATAAAGAAGTCGCGTTCTGTCCTCACAGGTCAGTTTTCTGAACAGTTGGCACCATATCTCCCGGATTTCCCATATAAGCCGACAGAAGTGCGTTTCATCGGAAAGCCTATTGATTTTCTTGTATTCAAGGGCATGGATGAGAAGGAGCCTGAAGAGATTGTGTTTGTGGAGGTGAAAAGCGGAGACGCAGGGCTTTCTACACCTGAAAGGAAATTAAGGGATGTGATTAAACAGAAAAAAGTCAGATGGGAAGAATATCGGGTGCCAAAAAAAAGATAAAGATTTTTTCAATTAAATTCTTTCTTCAGTTTCCTGTACAATATACCATATTGCTGCAGAGTAAGCTCTTTTCTTTCAAAATGTTCAAAATCCATGCCATCTTTTGGGTTCCTTGGAATTACATGGAAATGCAGGTGCATGACCTGCTGGCCTGCTGCTTCACCATTATTCACTAGGATATTTGTACCAGCATGTGTCTTTCTCAGGATGCTTGAGACCAGCTGTACTTCCTGCATAAGGTCCTTTAATATGATGGAAGGCACTTCTTCCAAGTTTTTGTAATGCTTTTTTGGAATGACCAGGATATGCCCTTTTTCTGTGGCTGGAAAATCAATTGATAAGAAGGAAAGAGAGCTTTTTGTTTCATGAAGTGGCTTGAAAAGATATCCATTCATGTTCCTTTTTTGTTCTCCCGAGACAAAGTCACAGAATATGCATGCCATAAATAACTTAATTGATAAAGAATTTAAAAAGTTTTAGAAAATTATTGAATCATTTATCTGAGTTATTCAACCCCACCTACTATATATTCACGAACATCTGTCGGATAACTATAATTTCCATAACCCATTCTTCTCAACAAACCTAGTTCAACAAAGGTGTTCAATCTGGGCACTTGATTAGGTTTATCAATTTCTTCCTCAAATGCACTGTAATGGAATGCATCTGGTTCAGGATCCAAAGCAATAACCAATTGCTGAAAATCATCCTTATCATTCGGTATTGCATCAAAGGATTTTTCAATATTCGCATATTGCTGGATTCCTGTATCAGTCATAAAATAATTTGGATCCTTTTTTTCAATTATGCCGATGTCTTCAGCATGTTTAAATGCAGCACCATAATCTTCAGCAAGGACCCCAAGATAGTTCAGTGCAAGATTAAAATGCTCTTCTGAAAAGTTGTTTCCAGGCATGATTCCAAGTCCAAATCCCTCAAGAGGCTGATACTCATTTTCCAAAATTCTCGTAATACTTGTAAGTGCCATATACAGTGATCTTCCTGTGATTGATGTTGGATCAATGGGTGAAACAAGATGATCTGGATTGACTTCGTTCCAGACATAATCCTTCAGTGTATTTACTTCACTCTGTTCACCCAGAAGGTATTTGAAATAATCTGTTAATTCTGTTGGGAGAGCAGCGAGCGTCACCTTCTCAGAATTATTTTCAACAAAGATGGAACCATTATTGCCTTGTTCGCCTGCTGCATAAGTGACAAAGTATCCTTCCATATTATTATATGAGAATGCAATAGATATCTGGTCATCATATGACTCCAGTGGTTCAATTTTGCTGACTCCCCTCAATCCTTCGACAGCCAACAACAATCTATCTTCCAATCCTTCTGGTAATTCTGTCATTTTCCACTTAAGAATGATTATTTTATATTTAAAGATATCTTAAGATTTGCACCTAGCTCATCTCAACAACTATCTTTGCAGCCAAAGCAACAGTCATCCCATTCACGTCCTTCTTAGGATTGACTTCAACAACATCGACCAGTTTGAGATTCTTCAAGAGCTTGATTCTTTGCAGCATATACAGCAGCTCTCTTGACGTAAATCCTCCTGGCTCAATGTATCCTGTTCCGGGTGCAAAAGCAGGATCAACTGCATCAATATCAATGGACACATATAATGCATCAAAACCTCTGGCCACTGACATTATTGCATCAGAGACCTCACTATTACCTTCATGAGAAAACTCTTTCATTGGATATGTTTTGATCTTATTTTTCTTAAGAAAATCATTCTCATTTGAGTGCATATTCCTGATTCCAACCAAAATCACATTCTCATTTTTTATATGCTCTTCTTCTACAAGCACTCTCAGCCAGTCCTCATGTGTCGGAGGGGAAAAATCATTTTCACAGTCCGGATGAGCATCAAAGACAATAATCCCAGGATTTTGATATTTTTTTGCAAATGCTTTGAAAGCTGAATATGTAATTGAATGATCTCCTCCAACTAGAATTGCAGGCACATCAAGTCCAAAGACTTTTTTTTCAATTTTCGCATTGGTCTCATCAATATTTGCATTGTCTATCTTTACTTCATCAATATCAAAGATAGGCATGAGTCCGGATTCTTTAAGATAAAAATCAGGCAGCTCTTTGCAGATTGCATCCGGAGCAAGCTCAACTCCATCTTTCTTTGAGAGGCCTCCTGCGTTTGAACCTATCTTGATGATCTTCATTTTTTCACAAGTTCGGACAGGAGAATGATGATTATTATTGTCTGCAAAATGCAGAACAGAACAACAGGGATGAACCGTTTCATCTGTGAATATGCATGGTTTGCAGCCTGAAGTATGTCTGACCGGGATACATAGCCCACAATATTGCCATTTTCAAATACAGGAAGTTTCTTTATCCTCATCATCTCCATCTTTCGGCTGGCCTGGTTTATAGGAGTATTTGAGTCTACTATAGTCAGCTTTGTTGCCATTATCTTTTCCAGAGGTGTTTTCTTCGGGTCCAATCCCTTTAAAAACATGCTCCTCAGGACATCTCCCTTGCTGACAAGGCCTACAGGCTTGTTTTTTTCATTGAGTACAACAAGGCCAGATATTGATTTTGAGCACATAAGCTTAGCTGCATCCTCAATCATCTTGTCTTGTTTCAATGAGATGATGTTCCTGTTCATTATTGTATTTACAGGAAGGTCTGTCATGTTCTTGAATCCTTTCTTGATTTTTTTTGTCAGTTTCATTTTTTGCACCTTTTAAGCTAATTTGAAAAATATTACAGCATCATATATCATCTTGATAAAGTGGATATATATGAATATGTTCAGGAAAGTGTCAGCCACTGCATGAACACCGTTCTTCACAGGGTTTGGATTCACTATCTGCATAAAAGGATAGCTCACTGCACCCCTGAACAGGAATGCATAGATGAATCCTTTGACAAATGTATAGCCGAGACTCTTGAAGAATGCTGAAGCTGCAACACCTAATCCTGTAACCAGAAGCAGTGTTATCGCTATCAGGTTGAGTTTGGAGATCTTCAGCTGGCCTATGACTGTGAAGACCACTGCAAAAGTCATACCTATTTTCCAGTCATAGAGATATACCATGAGCATGGCAAACGCAGTGACTGCTTCAGCGCTCATATCCGGGATTGCCTGCGTGAACTCAAATGTCTTGATACCTGCATAACCCAGAACCACAAAAAGTGCTATCATCACTACATATTTATGGAAAAGCAGGATGACAATTACTGCCACCAACACAATTTTCAGATTGTTTATCAGGAATTTTACTAAATCAAATTTCTTTTTTTTTTAATGCTGTTCTTCCCAGAATTCCTTGCCATGGTTATAACTTATTGGAAAATAAATACTCTTTAAAATCTTTTGCATGCGTTGCTGCAGTCCAGATAATACTTTCATCACATACGCTCAATTGCATCAATACCAAGCAATCCAAGCCCGTTCTTCAGTACTGTCTTGACACATGATATCATGGCTATCCTTGCACACTCAAGACCTTTATCATCCTGCAGCACCTTGTTCTTATGGTAATAATTATTGAATTCCTGCGCAAGCTCCAGAAGATATCTGCAGAGATAAGAAGGCTTGTATTCCTCTGTTGTTTTTTCCACAGCTGTAGCAAAATCAGCAAGCTTTTTTGAGAGTTCTTCATCCTCACGTGTATCTAACAGGTCAAAATTTATTTTTTCATCTACGCATCTCCCGCACTTTGATAGGATACTTGCAATCCTTGCATGCGTGTACTGCAAGTATGGTCCTGTCTCACCTTCAAAAGAGATAGAGCCTTTTGGGTCATAAGTGAAATCTTTCATTGGATCATATTTCAGGATATGGAACTTGATTGCTGCCATTGCTATGGATTCAGCCCTGCTCTCAAGTTCCTCTTTTGTTATTTGGGGGTCCCTCTTAAGTATCTCCTCTCCTGCAATGTCTTTCATCTCTTCAGCAAGATTGTCTGCATCAACAACAGTCCCTTCTCTTGACTTCATCTTTCCCTCAGGAAGGTTCACCATGCCATAAGCCAGATGATAGCAGTCCTTTGCATAGGAAAATCCCAGCAATTCAAACAGTCTGAACAAGACCCTGAAGTGATATATCTGCTCATTGCCGACAACATAGATCAGCTTATCCATATTATAGTCTTTGTATCTGAGGTCAGCAAGGACCATGTCCTGTGTTATGTAGACAGATGTCCCATCAGACCTGAGTATCACCTTCTTGCCAAGCTTCTCTTTTTCAAGGTCCACCCTGATATTCCCTTCTTCATCTTTATAGAAAAGCCCTTTCTTAAGTCCTTCATATACTATGTCTTTTCCTTTCATATAATGGTCAGATTCCCTGTATGGCTTGTCCATCACGACCCCGAATCTCTTGTATGTCTCACTGAATCCATCCAATGCCCATCTGCTCATCTTTTTCCAGAGCGTCTTTGTCTTCTCGTCTCCTTCTTCCCATTTTTTAAGCATATCCCTTATCTCTTCTTCCATCTCAGGATGCTCTTTGAGCTTCTGGTTGTACAAGACATAGAAATCACCGACAAAATGGTCTGTCTTCTTGTCAGGCTTTTTTCCTTTTCCCCATCTGTCGTATGCAAGCATTGATTTGCAGATATGCACCCCTCGGTCATTTATGATATCGACGCGGACGCTTCTGTTGCCTGAGAATGAAAAAGCATTGATCAATGCATTACCCAGGACCATGTTCCTTATGTGGCCGAGATGCAGCGGCTTGTTAGTATTCGGGCCAGGCGACTCAATCACAACTGTTTTTTTGTTCTGTTTTCTTTTTCCAAATGATGCACCTTTTTTCATGATCTCATCAACAATATCTTTTGTCAGAGTACCTTTATTGATGAAGAAATTTACATATGGTCCGACAGACTTTACTTCTTTGATATTCTCATCCTTTTCGATTTTTCCAACTAATTCAGATGCTATTAGATTAGGTGCTTTTTTGAAATCCTTTGCCAGAAAAAAACATGGAAATGCATAATCTCCAAGCGAAGAATCCGGCGGCACTTCCAGGATTGATTCATCAGTCTCTTGGTCCAGTGCCTTATTAAGAGAAATTAATATTGATTTTTTGAACTTGTCCATAGAGGATGGGAATGGAGTTGATTTTAAAAAGTTAATGGCGAGATCAAAAAATAATTACATTTTCAAAACCAGAAAAATCCTGATCAAATGTGATAAGTTTTGCATTGTAATACCGTGATAAGAGATAAATCATTGAATCCATTATCCCAAACTTTGGTTTTGTTGCTCTTTGGTTCTTTTTAAGAATTCCGGCATCTATGCATGACTGCAAAGGAAGAGACAAAAGCTTTGATCTTGTCTTAATATACAGGAAATGGACGTCAAATGATTTACTATTCCTGGCAAATTTATCTGACAATTCAGCAATGACTAAATAGGATGTTCCAATCTCCTTGGTTTCAATTATATTTTTGAGTTCTTCATTTTCACCCAAAAAGTATTCCAACCATGCAGAGGAATCAACAGTATACTCAATATTCACGGAATTTCAACCTGTCTGTCTCTTTATTCCACTTGAATTTTTTGCCTTTGAGTGTCCCGAACATGCTCTCCTTTACATTCATCTTCTCTTTTACAATATTTGAAATCACTTCATCATACGTCTTTGCATTCTCTTTCTCTTTTAGATCCTTTAGCATCTGCAGAGTCGTATCCTTCACCTGTATTGTTGTTGCCATAATTATAGTTATAGTCATAGTTATATTTATAGTTTTTGGTAAAGAATTTGCTCCAGGCTAAAGCCAGGGGCTTTGAACCCTTCGCAAATTTAGTAAAAAAGAGAAATTTCGAAAAAAAGTGAGAAAAATATAAATCTCATTGTCCATTCAATAACTGGTTCAGTGTCTTTTAGCAGATGATTGTAATTGAAACATCATAAGTATATTTATATAACATATTGTTTTATGTTAAATATTTACCAAGACATAAGAACAATGAAAAATATCATATTACAGTAGTTCCGATTGAAAGCTACTTTTGATGTATTTTTTTATACCTTTTCTATATTTTATCGGAAAAATAGCAACAACAACAAGGTCATGGACGCACATTTCTTTTAGAAATGTGC